>CAZAMY010000475.1:0-2702 GCA_964485995.1 uncultured Sediminispirochaeta sp. | reverse complement strand
CTGTAACCGGCTCCGGCGGGGCCAGGATTACGTCCCAGTCGGTGGGCTCGCAGGCGCCGAGCAGGAGGCTGAACAGCAGCGGCAGGCCTATGAGGCTGCAGGTTCGTAGTTTGGTTTTCATCGTTCCCGCTCCCTTCCGAACAAGCCGGTTTTGGAAAACTGGATCAGCAGCGATCCGTCGGGCACGCTCAGCCCCGGATAGTAGCGCAGCGAACGGTCCATAAAGGTGAAATTCGCATCCAGTGTGTACGCGCCGAGACGCACGGTAACGCCGCCCATAACGCCGATGCCGTGATCGAAATTCTGCAACATCGACACAAAGTCGTATTCCGCTCCGGCGCGCAGAGACAGATAATTCTGCAGCCACCACTCGGCCGCGCCGATGGTGCGCGAGGCAACTCCCCGGCGCTCGTCGTCGCCGAAGCTGGTGTAGATTTCCGCCACCTCTTTCAGGGATACGAACAGTTTATTACGGCGCAGCGCGTACACTGCACTGGTCTCCCAAACCAGCGGATAGGGGGCGGTTTCGTAGGCCACGTATTCCTTTTCGCTATAGTCTATGTACACCTGCTGCAGAAAAGGAACCGTGAGGAGCGAGTCGATAGTCAGGCGGTTCTCATTGAGCCGGGAATACACACCGGCAGTAAGTGCACCGGAGAACGTATTCGCTTTGGGATCATCTTCTCCGTCCTGCCCGCCGAGGTTGGTCCGGCTGTTGAAGATGAGGGCGGAGGCCCCGAGTGCCAGCCGATCGTTCAGCGCCCAGCCCGCACTTACGCGCCCACCAATGCTGTAGGCGCTGGACCGGAGATACACATCGTTGTCAGGCTGGGCGGATGGAATCTCATAGTTTTTATCACGGGTAATATTATCCAGTCCGCCGGCAGTGAACTCTGCGCCCAGGCCGAGGCGTTTTCCCAGCGGAGTGTAGTAACCTATCTCACTATTGTACACTCCGAGTCCGTAGTACAGTCCCGGGATTACTTCCCAATTGAAGTCGGCGTGGCTGTCGCCGGGGTTGGGAAACTTTTTCTGCGGGCCGATATTCGAGTTGAGGGTGAGATACAGCCGGTCCCGCTCTACAAATCCGAGATAGGCTGGGTTGAAACTGGGCGCATAGAAAATGAGCTCCACGTTGAACTTGGGGCTGGCGGTAAACAGTTTGTTTAGATAGTACTCGACGGCACGGTTGCTGCGGTCGAGCTGTTCGGCCTGCTTCAATTTGATTCGAGCGGTGTTAAGATCGTTCTTATCGACCGCATCCACTGCTTCGGAGAAAGAACTGAGGACCTCCTCCGCCTCCTGTTGTTCAATTTCAGTCTCAGGTTCGGCTTTTGCAATCCTGCTCGGAGGAGTAATTTCTAAGGATGTTATTACTGCTTCGGAGAGTGTGCTCACCAGGCGTTTGTAGTGCTGGGGCGGACCGTCGGCCTGGGTGTTGATCTCTACCTCTCCGGTCTCTGCATTTATCAGTCTCGCGGTCACTGCAAGGTTGCCGAACATATCGAACACATTTCCCGCCAAGAGATAGTCTGCCGACAGCAGCCGGCCGAGCTCTATACTGTCATCATCCGCGAGGCCGCTCACAGAAAACTTCTGCTCTTCCAGAAGGGCATTCCTGCGCTCACGCTCGATGATGGTAATACTTTTAACGGTGGAAAGTTCAACTGCAATAAACTCGGCAAAGCCCTTGCCGAGATATTTATAGGCAGGATTGTCGCTTTGTACTTTGAAGTCCAGTACTGCAATACGTGTTTCAGCAGATGCTATGTGTGTGATACACAACAGGGAAAAGAGTAGAATACCGGAAAAGGACAGTTTCCTCAGCATTTTCTGTTTCCTGACTAAAGAACTGTGTCATTTTACCATGAGCCAATACAGGCAACAAGAAAAATAGGATTTGGAATTTACCCGGGAGTCCGAGGAGCCGGGGTATACGGGCAGGGACGCGGGGTGCTGCACTTTCAATCGATGTCGAGCTGTATTAAGAGCTTACCCCCGGCGCTGCGCACCCGGACGGGCACTTCGGTTCCGTCCGAATCCAGAACCTTTATTCTGTCGGCTGGATACTCTCCGGGTACAACCAAACCGGTCAGCCGGTGCAGCGCCCGGGCCGGCTGTGACAGTTCAATCGTCAGACCTGGGCCTTCCCCGCGGCTGCCCGAGCTGCTCTTACGAACATTGGTGATGGCCAGCTGGTGGCGCGCCCGCCAGAAGTCGCCGAATTCGCCGATGCTGCCCATCCAGGCGTCCAGACTCGCGGCGTACTCCATCAACTCGCGCTGGGCATCGAGCTTGTAGGTCTTAGTGCGGCTGTCGGAGGGATGAATCAGCAGTACGTTGATGGTCTCGTTATCGGCGTGTGCTTTTACCACCTGCTTCCACTGCTGCACCGCCGGGGCCTCGGTTTCGCTGGTCAGATAGCCGACTGCATCGTCAAAGGTCACCGGAATCTCGATAATCTGCGACTGTTCGGCTCCCGGCCGGCGCTCCGGCAGGGCAAAGTAGGGAAAGGTGGTCAGCACATCGTTGGCCGAAAAGGAGGAGTCGTATCGGTAGCCGGAGGCATCCAGCACCGAAATCAGTTCCGGCGGAAAGGCCAAGTAGCCGGCCCGGAAGCTGACGGTGTCCTGCTGCGGCACGTCCCGGTCGAGCAGCTGCTTGCTCACCCGCACCTCGCCGTTGATGGTAATCTGTTCCTT
>CAZAMY010000474.1:0-2709 GCA_964485995.1 uncultured Sediminispirochaeta sp. | reverse complement strand
CCCTCCTCGATTATCAATCCGGGAGAAAATATCGTATATCCGCGGGTTGCCCAGCAGGTTGATTATGAGGGCGAAATGGGGCTGATCATCAAGGACACCATCTACGACATCACCCCGGAAGAGGTCCCGCAGCACGTGCTCGGTGTAATGCCCTTTAACGATGTGACCGAACGGATTATCAGTCACACTCCCTCGATTGTAACCCGCTGTAAGGGTTTTGATACCTTTACCAGTTTCGGGCCGGTAGTGGATACAGAGATAGACATAGAAAAGGCACTCATCCGCACCTATCTGAACGGAGAAAAGGTGCAGGAGGACAGTACCGCCAACCAAATATTCAGCAGCGCCTTTATAGTCTCATACCTTTCGCAGTGTATGACCTTCTACCCCGGCGATGTAATCAGTACCGGAACCCCCCACCACTGCTTGGCGATGCAGGACGGCGATAAGGTGGAGATAGAAATCGAAGGGATCGATCAGAAACTGGTGAACTATGTATACGATCCCAAGCACCACAAGTAAGTGTGCAATATTAGCACGTAGTGCTAATTAACAATAAAAATGGAGGCAATTAAAATGAAACGTGCAATTTTTATCATCATGGCGCTTCTGATTCTCGGAGGTTGGGCAGCAGCCGAAGGCCAGCAGGAAGCATATCCGAACCAACCGATAACAATCGTATGTCCGTGGTCGGCCGGCGGCGGAACCGACCGAACGGCCCGCTTTATTGCGGACGAGCTGACCGAAGTAATCGGTCAACCGGTGAAAGTGGTCAACAAGACTGGCGGAAACGGTGCAGTGGGCCATCAGGCAGCAGCAAATGCAAAGCCCGACGGATACACAGTCGGCAACCTGACCTTTGAAGTCTGTACGCTCAACTATTTGGGATACTCGGACATTACCCCCCAGGATTACATTCCCATCCTGCAGTTCAACCAGGATGCGGCGGCTGTATTGGTAGACGCCGATGCACCCTACGACACCGTTGACGACTTATTGGAGGCCATCCGGAATGAACCCGCCGGAACTTTCCGCTTTTCCGGCAGCGGCACCGGTACAGTCTGGGATTTAGCCCGCATCGGACTGCTCAACGAAGTAGGTATTGATCCGGACAGAGTAAAATACATTCCCACTAAAGGCGCCGCTCCTGCAATTACTGAAATGATGGGCGGTCATGTCGATGTGATTACCTGCAGCTACCCCGAAGCCGCTCCGCAGGTCAAAGCCGGCAAGATCAAATGCCTCGGAATCATGGCCGACGAACGCAATCCGCAGTTTGACCAGGTTCCCACCCTGAAGGAACAGGGAATCGACTGGTCTTACGGTACCTGGAGAGGATTTGCGGTACCCCTCGAAACCCCGCAGGCACGGGTGGAAATACTTCGTGAAAACATCCTCGAGGTTGTTGAATCGGATGCCTACAAAGAGTTCATGGAAAAGAACGGCTTCGGCATCAAGATTAGAGTCGGCAACGAGTTCATGGATTTCATGATGGAAACCTACCGCGGTCTGGAAGAAATATTCGAAATTTCAGGTTACGGCCAGTAAAGTTAGGTTTATAATTTGAACAGGAGGAGACGGCGGCGAAAGTTGCCGTCTCCTGCCATATTAATTCACACGCATGCGAGGTGACACCGTGCGGAAAATACACTTCAATCAGGAACATGCTATCGGGGTCATATGTCTGGTCATTGCCGGAATAACCCGAAAGCTCACCTCTGAATTTCCACAAGGAATGGGATCGAAGGGGACCCCCGGTCCGGAGTTCTTCCCCAATGTTCTGACAGTACTACTAATTGTTTTCGGAGTCATGGAGATAGTAATCGGATTTAAAAAGCAGGAACAATTCGAGGCGATTACTGTGGGAAAAATGTGGAACGGAATCAAGAGCTGGGGAGGATTGAATATTCTCCTGGTCATTGCACTGATGCTTTTCTACATCTTTCTGTTCGAAATATTGGGCTTCATCGTCACGAGTTTCATTGTACTGATTATTTTGATGTGGAGGCTCGGGGTTCCATGGTGGAAAAACATCATCGCAACGGCAACCTTAATTATAGTTATTCAGCTGTTGTTCGGCTATTTGTTTACCATTTCACTGCCCTACGGCGTACTTTCGGGAATACTATAAGAGGGATACTATGGAATATTTAACGAGTGTTTTGCAAATTGATGTGCTGTTTCCCTGGCTGATGGCGATGTTTCTGGGAATTTTTGTCGGGGGAATCCCCGGTTTAACCGCCACCATGGCGGTTGCACTGATAGTACCGATTACCTACCATATGCAGCCGATTGCCGGACTCGCTATGATCCTGGGGGTAAGTTTTACTGCAATTTTCGCCGGCGACATTCCGGCAACCTTTCTGCGAATCCCCGGCACACCCGCCTCCGGAGCGGCCATTTTGGACGGCTACGAAATGACCAAACAGGGAAAAGGCCCCATGGCCATTGCCCTGGATTTGAGCTGCTCGGTCATCGGCGGCGTAATCGGAATTCTCATCCTGATGACAATCGCCCCCTTCCTGGCCGAGTTCGCCCTCACCTTTACCCACTTTGAGTATTTCTGGCTGGGCACCCTGGGCCTTTCGATGAGCGCTATCATCACCAGAGGCTCAACCCTGAAAGGGCTGATAGCTACTGTAGTCGGGGTGCTGATTTCCACTATAGGGGTCGACATACTTACCGGCTATCCCCGGTTTGCCTTCGGCA
>CAZAMY010000473.1:0-2713 GCA_964485995.1 uncultured Sediminispirochaeta sp. | reverse complement strand
TGACATGTCGCAGATCAGCGAACCGATCGTGGCCTGTCCCAATGATCCGGACGATGTTGCCACTCTGAGCGAAGTGCTGGCAGATGAAAGCCGTCCGCATGAGATCGATGAGGTGTTCGTCGGCAGTTGTATGACCAACATCGGACTATTCCGGGCCCTCGGAGAAGTATTGAAAGGGGAGGGCCAGGCTCCGGCCAGGCTGTGGGTCACCCCGCCAACTAAAATGGACGAACGTAAACTGCGGCAGGAGGGGTATTACTCGATTTTTGGTCAGGCCGGTGCACGCACCGAAGTGCCGGGCTGCAGCCTGTGCATGGGCAACCAAGCCCGGGTGCGCGACAAGGCAACCGTGTTCTCGACCAGTACGCGAAACTTCAACAACCGCATGGGCAAGGGGGCGCAGGTATATCTCGGCAGCGCGGAGCTTGCGGCGGTCACTGCTCTTTTGGGACGGTTGCCGAGCAAAGCTGAGTATAACGATATTGTGCCGAGGAAGATAAGTAAGGAGAAACTGCCGCAGATCTATCGCTATCTCAATTTCCACGAGCTGACAGCGGAGCAGCTCAGGGAGTTGATAGAATAATTGTAAGCTGCTTGGTTTCGGAAAAATCGTACTCTATGCGTCCGTCCAGGCGTTCGACCAGGCCAACTACCACCATCAGCCCCAGTGAGTCGGCCGTCTTCAAATCGAAGTCGGCCGGGAACGGAGTGCCGTTGTCGCTGTAGGATAACACCATTTCGTCGTTTCGGGTGGTCACGCTTATGAATATCTCCAGTTCGTTCCGGCTTAAGGCGTGTTTGAGTGAGTTGATGGTGAGTTCTGAGAAGATCAGCCCAACAGTAATGGCTTTATCCGAAGAGACAATGATCTGCTTCTGAATATCGGCTGAAAGGGAGACTTCTCCATTGCGATTGGATTCGATAATTTTTTGACACAGATCCTTCAGATATACACCGAGGTCGAAATCGAGAAAGGTGTCGGAAGACTGCAGCTTTTCATGAACCAGACTGATCGCGTTGATGCGGCTGATCAGCACATCGTTGCGTTCAATTAACTCGCGGCTGTCGGATTCCGATGACTGCAGCCCGATAAACGAGGTAATCAGGTTGAGGTTGTTCTTCACCCGGTGGTGCAGCTCCTTCAGCAGGTTGTTTTTATCCTGCAGCGACTGGTTTAACTGCTGGTTCACCTGATCCCGCTCCTTGATCAGACTGAAGGTGAGTCTGAGTATGGTGAAATAGGAGAGTACGGTAATAGCGGCTATCAGCAAAAGGCTGAGAAAAAGAACCGACCGGTTTATATCATCCTTTTCTCTTTCAATTATACTCTGATTGAGATCGGCGCTCACATAGCAGCCTATCTCTCCAATCGGATAGGAAAAAGTATAGGCCGAGATGTCGGTCTGTACTACTTTCTCGGTGCTGATTCGGACATTTCGAATGAAGTTGGATTCGGCATTGACTGCGGAGCTCAAGTCGAACACCGCGGTGTCGTAGCCGATATGCTGCCCATTCTGCACAATTTTATTATGGATATACAGGTGGTATTCCTCATTGGCTTTAAAAAACCCGATATGCTGTCCGCTGTCAGCCTCCGGCAGCTGGAAATCTCTTTTTATGTACTCAGCGATTACGTTTCCTGCCCGGGTGGTACGGCGAGCTAAGAGAATATTGCTGTAGACAGAAGCGCCTTCACGGTACTTCGGTTGAGTATATTCGCGCAGCTCGTCCAGCGGGATTTCCTCATTCACATATGAAAACAGCTGCCTGCGAATCATGGTGCGGCTGGAGAGGGCCTTCACTTTTTCCTTGGAGATCTGCACCTTGTTGTGTACTTCGGCCGCTAAAATCTGCAGTTCTGCCTTGTAGTTGGAAATGACCCGCTGCTCCATGTTGTCCACCGCAATTTGATGGAACATGAGAAATGAGATGACAAGAATTGCGAGGATAAACGCAACTACTTGTATTAGGAATATTCTGTAAAGCCGCTTGCTCATTCCGATGAAAAAATATCATGGATCAATTGTGTGAGTAAAGCAAATAATTACATCGGCTTTGTTGACGCTTTTTTGACAAGCGCCCGAGTGCTGCACAATAATATAGATATGGCGAGAAAAATTCTGCTGGTAGAAGATGAAGCGATTCTGGCCCTCTCCGAATCCAAGATGATCGAGAAGCACGGCTTCGAGGTCGAGGCGGTCTATTCCGGAGAAAAAGCAGTCGAGCGGACGCTGAGTGATCCGCAGATATCACTTATCCTCATGGACATTGATCTCGGCAGCGGGATTGACGGAACTGAAGCGGCCCGTGAAATCCTGAAGACCCGTGAGGTTCCGATAATTTTTCTTACCAGTCACTCTGAAAAAGAGTATGTGGATAAGGTGAAGAAAATTACTGGATACGGGTATGTGCTGAAGAACTCGGGCGAGTTTATCCTGGTCGAGTCTATTCATATGGCCTATAAACTGTTCGAAGCCAAGCAGGAAGCTCAAATCAATCTGAAAAATACTGAGATTGCCTATCAGGAGATAGAGGCGCGGGAATATCGTCTGCAGCATGTAAACCGGGTGCTGCTGTCAATAAGAAATGTGAATCAGGTTATTACCAAGGAGCGGGATGAGTGTACGCTGCTCAACAAGGTCTGCCAGCTCCTGATTGAAACCAGCGGCTATCATAAGGCCTGGATTGTGCTCCTGCAGGACGGCCTCCCGCT
>CAZAMY010000472.1:0-2713 GCA_964485995.1 uncultured Sediminispirochaeta sp. | reverse complement strand
TTTCATTAGAACCCATCGGAATGATGACGGTGTCATTTTTTTTCAGATATTCACCTACTTCGTCAAAACCCATTTCCGCTGTGTTCCAGCTTTTTCTTCTTCCCATTACTAGTACCTCTTTCTCATTAAAATTGTACGTACTTATGGTAAACGTTTACCATTTCAAGTATATGGTAGGCCTGAATTTTTAATTTGTCAAGAAATTTTATACAAATTTATTTTCTCAAGCATGCGCTGGTTTAGGTAATAGTTTTCTAGGTAATCTACGTAACCGGTTTTGTTGAATTTCTAACTACTAACTGACATTCATAATAAGTTACTTTTTTAATTGCTTTGCCGGCGATTAAATTTTGGAGGTTCTTCATTGCATCCCTGCCCATCTCATATCTCGGGATATGTATCGTTGTGATTGTAGGTTCAAAATATTTAGTAAGCGGGGTATTATCGAATCCGGTCACAGCTATATCATCGGGCACTCGCAGGCCTTTATCTTTAATAGCCTTAATAGTACCAAAGGCAATCTGGTCGTTCGCAGTTACTATTGCTGTGGGCCTGTTTCCGTACGAGAGCATCTGAGAAGCTTTTTCATATCCACTTTGCAAGGTCAGATCGCCATAAAGTGCGTATTCTTTATTATATAAACAATTATGTGCTTTAATTCCCTTTATATATCCCCGATATCTGTCTTCAGTTGTGACAGAAGCTTTTGGCCCGCCAATAAATCCTATTTTTCTGTGTCCGAGTGAGATTAAATACTCAACTATCCTCAGAGTGAGGTTTTTATTGTCAATTCGAATAGAAGGCATATCTATCTTCTGACGACCAACAACAAGTGCCTTCTCTCTAAGACTACCCAATGCATTTTGCACTTCAACTGTAATAATGCCTCCGCTAAAAAGAATGCCTTCAACATTTTTTTCGCGCAGTAGATAAATGTCGCGGATCACTTTTTGAATATCCCGGTCGGTATTCTGCAGAAATGCGGAAAACCCGATTTCTTCAGCATAATCCTGTATTCCGCGCACTATCTCAGCGTAGTAAGGGTTTGATATATCCGGTATCAATACACCAATGGTATTCGTTTTCCGTTTTTGCAGGCTTTTTGCTACTGCATTCGGGTGAAAATCCAGCTCTTTGACCGCATTGAGTACTCTTTCTTTAGTTTTAGCATTTACTTTATGTGAGCTGTTGTTTATTACTCTTGAAACGGTAGCAACCGATACATTTGCTTTTTTGGCAACATCATTTATAGTTTTCATGGTTTCAATATACTATACCATAAATTATTTATATTGTTTATAGCACTTTTTTGATTAAAATAAATTGAGTACTGTTACTCCATATTTACTTTCAACTAATTTTACACTATATTCAGGGCACCTAATAAAAATAATCCTTTCTAAGGAGGATATTATGGACAAAAAAAGAGTAGCGGAAATTCTAAAAGAGGCAATTATTATCGAACGGCAGAGCAGTAATTTTTATGAACATGAGGCACTCGAGGCGGAACACGCTTCCGTCAGTAAAATATTTAGAATTATTGCCGAGGAAGAAAAAAAGCATGAGCAATCCCTACTCGAGGAGTACCAACACTTTCTCGAAGACGGAAATCTTCATCACCTAGAAAACTTTGAAGAGCACAGCGAACTGTTTTCACATGTAGTCTCAGAGGATATTAAGGAAGAAATTAAGTCGGCAAGTCATGAATCGGCAGCGTTGAGTGCGGCCCTTGGAATAGAACGCAATGCATATGAACTGTATACACAGAGAGCTAAGGAATCTGACTATCAGCTGGAAAAAGAACTGTACGAAAAACTTGCTACCTGGGAACTGGACCACATCAAATTTCTATCTAAACTCAACCGCAAAATTATCCAATCAGCCTTCTTTGATGGTGTAGAATAAGCCATTAACAGCCACTATGTTCACCGCATAGTGGCTGTCGCAACATGCCTATTTAGCGTTCTTCTTCGCAGTACTTCAACTCTGATTCTCCCGCTTCCGCTTCGAAAACAGCTTATCCTTCACGCCCTTCATCAGCCGCCGGAAGGCCGGAATCTGGCTGAGCACCAGCAGGATGATGATGAGTACCAGCACCAGGGACACCGGGCGGGTGAACATCGGCAGAAAGCTGCCTTCGGAAATCATCAGGGCCCGCCGCAAATTGGAATCGGCCATCGGCCCGAGGATAACCCCAATGACCAGCGGGGCGATCGGGTAGCCCATTTCGGTCAGGAAGTAGCAGATGATGCCCACCGGCAGCATCAGGTACAGATTCATGACCTTGGTTCCCAGGGCATAACTGCCGATAATACAGAGCACGCCGATAATCGGCATGAAGATCGATGGTGGAATCCGCAGCACTTTCACCACCTGCTTGGCCAGCAGCATACCGGCTACCCACATTGCAATCGAAGCCATCAGCAGGATGGCGGTAATCTGCTCGATGAAGCCGGGGTGGTCGATGCGCAGCATCGGGCCGGGGGCGATGCCGTGCAGCATCAGGGCGCCTAAGAGCATGGCCGCCGGCGGACTGCCGGGAACACCAAGGTTCAGCAGAGGAATCATGGCTCCGCCGATGCAGGCGTTGTTGGCCGTTTCAGTGGACACTACCGCCTCGTAGGAGCCTTTGCCGAACTCCTCCGGATGCTTCGAGGAGTTCTTGGCCGCCCCGTAGCTCACCCAGCCGGCAATGTTCTCGCCGATACCGGGG
>CAZAMY010000471.1:0-2717 GCA_964485995.1 uncultured Sediminispirochaeta sp. | reverse complement strand
TTCATGTGCCAGTCACCTGTCTAGAGGTACAGTGTAATCAGTATTATCTTTATTTACAAGTTGTTTTATCCTGCATAAGATGAAGGGATGAAACCGGCCAAAAGCTACCCCGTATCCTGTAACCGCGATTGTATCACCGGCTGTCCGCTGGAAGCTGTAGTGGAAGACGGGGTACTGACTAAAATTCGAAACAGCCCCCACCGCTTCGAGTATATGAACGGCTGCGTGCGGGGATTTCGTTTCCCCTCTGTGGTGTACCATCCCGACCGGCTTACCCGCCCGATGATTGCAGTCACGGGGGCGGGCCGGCGTCAGTTTCGTCCGGCCAGCTGGGATGAGGCCCTCGATCTGGTGGCTGCGCAGCTGCGGCGCAGCCATGAGCAGCAGGGTCCGGAGGCGGTAATGCGCATCGGCGGGTCGGGAGCCTGCCGGGGGGCGCTGCACAACACCGCCAAGCTGACCACGCGTTTTCTGGCCTTAGCAGGCGGTTATACCGATACCTACGGCAGTTACAGCAGCGAGGCCACCGATTTCATCAAGCCCTTTATGTACGGAACCGAGGCGGTGGGGATCGATGTGAAGACTCTGCGTTACTCACAGATGATCATTCTGTGGGGTTTCAATGCGGCGGATACCCGCTTTGGTCCCGAAACCGAGGCGGTGCTGGCCGAAGCCCGGCAGCGCGGTACTCAGATTGTGGTAATCGACCCGCGCCGGACCCGCACGGTGAGGCGCTTTGCTGACTGGTGGATTCCGGTGTACCCCGGAACCGATGCAGCTTTGATGCAGGCGGTGCTGTACTGTATTCTGCGGGACCGGCGGGAGGACCGCCGCTTTATCGACACATACAGCCAAGGTTTTGAGGAGCTGGAGGCGCATATCTTCGGACAGGACGGCAGCGCTGTGAAGTGCCCCGAGTGGGCGGCCGGGCTGTGCGGGGTGCCGGCCGAAGAGATTGAGCGTTTCGCCCGCCGGTATGCCGCAGCCCGCCCGGCCGCCCTGCTGCCGGGGCTGTCTGTACAGCGGACCATCGGCGGCGAGCAGGCCGACCGGATGGGCGGGGTACTGCAGCTGGCGCTGGGGAACGTGGGCCGGCGCGGCGGCAGTACCGGCGCCGGGCAGTGGAACGTGCTGCCGGGGCCGCGCTGCGGCAAGTTACCCGTGCCGCCCAACCCGGCGGGCAGCGGCGTGCCGGTGTACCGCTGGGCTGATGCGGTGCTGGCCGGACGGGCCGGCGGATATCCCGCGGATATTTCTCTGCTGTACAATGTAGGTGGTAATTTCGCGGTGCAGAGCAGCGATACGCAGAAGGTGCTGCAGGCCTTTGAAAAGGCCGATTTCGTGGTGACTCACGACTACTTTATGACCGACACTGCCCGCCTTTCGGACGTGGTGCTGCCGGTGACAACCTTTGTGGAGCGCAGCGATATCCTGTTCAGCCATACCAATTACCTGTACTACAGCGCAGCGGCGATAGAGCCCGTGGGCGGGGCCCGTAACGACTGGGACATTTTTGCCGACCTAGCCGGTCGGCTGGGGTTTCGGGAGGCCTTCACCGGCGGAAAAAGCGCCGGAGAATGGTTGGAGCACTTTCTGCACCACAGTGAGGTGCGCGATATAAGTGCATTTTTAAAAAATGGAATTTATGCCGGAGAGGATCAGTACAGAGTTGGATTGTCCGATTTTGTGCGCAACCCGGGGCAGTACCCGCTATCTACCGAGTCGGGCAAAATAGAGGTAGCCTGCGGGGCGCTGGAGGCGGCGGGAGGGAGCCGGATTCCGGTGTATTCGCATTATCGCAAGGAGGGGTTTGCACTGCGGCTGGTTACCCCGCATGACCGGTTCAGGAACAACTCGCAATTCGACAACCTGTCCGAGTTTGCCCGATCGGCCGAGAACGGGGTGCGGATTCATCCGCAGGATGCGGCCGAGCGGGGGATTGGTGAGGGAGACGAGGTGATTATCAGCAGTGCGAACGGGCGAATGTGTAGCATCGCACACCTTTCTTCTGATATACTGATCGGAGTAATTTCATGTACGCAAGGGAGATGGTTCGGGCAGCACGGTGAATGCGCTGCGGTGAACATCCTTACTTCGAGTCGGCCGACTCTGCCGAGCCAGGGGGCGCGGACTCACTCAGTTATGGTGAATATATGCAAAAAAGAACTACAACACGAACCGGGAGTATAGGGTATCTGGTAGCGGTCGGAGTAACGGCTAAGCTCTTTATTGATACCTCGGTTCAGCTTTACAATCCCTTTCTGATGGTCTATGCGGCCGGTCTGGGAGTGAGCGCGGTGACTATGGGGCAGCTGGTCAGCCTGAGGAACATCATGGGGCTGGCGGCGCCGGTAGTTGGGCATCTGGCTGACCGGGTCGGTTACCGCCTGATTATGCGGCTCAGCCTGCTGACGGCGGGTATCGGAATTCTGCTCCTGTCCACCGGGGCCGGTCTGCCGATTCTTATTCTGAGTATGGTGGTGGCCGGTCTGGGGCAGGGCGGATTCACTCCAAATCTGCACTCCTACCTGAGCGCCAAACTGCCCTACGAAAAGCGGTCGCGCTATCTCGGAATCGTGGAATACTCCTGGGCCCTGGCCGGTATTATCGGACTGGCGCTGATAGGAGTGCTGATAGAGCTGTTTTCCTGGCGCGAGCCGCTGTATGTGCTGGGCGGCGGACTGATTGCCGCTTCGCTGCTGCTGGGCACACTACCG
>CAZAMY010000470.1:0-2718 GCA_964485995.1 uncultured Sediminispirochaeta sp. | reverse complement strand
ATATCCGGAGTACTCATAAATATTCCACCTCTCACTCGATTGAGTTTAGTTTATTGCTATGTTCACTCACCCTCATTTTTTTCTTGAAGGCAGGAAATTCTCATGTTATAATTTGCGCTAAGTCTGTTAGGAAGCCTCAAACCTTACGGGCTCATGAGTCTATAGTATAATTTAAATAAAATCAATCCCATGCCCCACTGTTCTACTGCCTATACCGTAAAGACTAACATAAAAAGCCTCCTCAGCGACTAAATAGGCAGTTAAAACTCCCTCAGAAGCGAATATTTACCCAGCAAACTAGATAAAAATCAGTTATACTACTGGTATGCACATAGGAACAAGCACCCATCATACTACTTTTATTCCTCTCAAACGTGTCGTCAAACCGGCGACATTAGCACTTGCGCTCATGCTCACAGCCACAGCCTGCACCACATCACTCGCAACAATCAAAAGCAACCCGGAATATTACGCAGGCGAGCCGGTCAGTATCCAGGGAACCCTCGAGCTCAAACTGCCGATCCCCTTTACCAGTATCGGTGTGTACATTCTCGATGACTCCACCGCTTCTATGGTCATTATCGGCCCTGCCGACTATCAAACCGGCCAAAACATCAAGACCCGCGCCCAGGTGATCGGTATTTCAAAAACCGATGCAGTTCGGACCGCAAAAAACTCAGTAGACCAGATAGCAGATGTACTTGTATCGAGCGAAATCGCAAATCCCGCTCAAGCCCGTAAAGTTGCTTCAGTGGTAGTAAAGGCTGTATCGAAAATATCCGGCCCCATCGCAGGCAGTTACCTGCTGATAGACAGCCGGCTGTAAGCATAGAACTTTTAATAAAGCCTGTTTCTATTTTTATATAGATTCGCCGAGACAAAACTCGGCATACTGCCGTTCGAGCTGCCGGTAAGCCCTGTGATACCGTTGAAAGCGTAACCCATCTTTTTCAGTGAAGTCGACCAGCCGCAGCGCATCCATGTTGTGACGAAGATCGGCCAGCTTTATCGGTATGGCTGCCGGAGTTCTAGCCAGACGCTGAATATACTGTTCGTAATCTTCATCAGGCCTTTTGCTCATTGCATCCACTAACTTTACCACTTCGTCACTGAATCCCTCTTTTTTCAGATCTTCAAGCGTGAGCGAGCTGTCTTCAACCACGTCGTGCAATACTGCCGCTGTCTGCAGAACCTCCCCTTTGACCTGCTGCATTACATACAGCGGATGCAGGATAAACGGCGCCCCATTGCGCTGCTGCTGGCCTTTGTGGGTATCTAACGATAGCTGAATAGCCCTTTCTATCACAGTTTTATGAAAAATGGTGCTCTACCTTTTTTAAGACTTTTCTCTGCAAATATATACGCTTTTACGAAAATATTGTAGCATTAATATTCAATAATACCAGCACTTATTATTACACCAGCACCAAGGTTCATACAGCAGGGGATACATTGTTTAGAGATAAAACACCATTTAACCCAGCCCACAGCCCCATTTATTACGGATGGATAATCCTCGGGATCGGGACTCTCGGAATGCTCATGAGCATTCCCGGTCAGACAGTCGGAGTCTCAGTATTTACCGATTATCTCATAGAAGCATTAGGGCTCAGCCGGAATGCAATCAGTATGGCCTATTTAGTAGGAACAGTCGGTAGTGCATTTCTTCTGTCTGCCGGGGGCAGGGCCTTCGACCGCTACGGGGCCAGAAAAATGGGAGTTCTGGTAACAATCCTGCTGTCGGCTACCCTAGTCTACCTCTCGCTCTCAGCAGTATTTACTCGGAAAATCAACTCACTGCTCGGAGACCAGTGGGCATCGATAGTTGCGTTCGTAATCATCGCAGTCGGTTTTTTTATGCTGCGGTTTTTCGGCCAGGGAACACTGACCATGACCAGCCGCAACATGGTAATGAAATGGTTTGAAAAGCGCAGAGGCTTTGCGAACGCAGTACTTGGAATCGCAGTATCACTCGGATTTTCAATAGCGCCACGAATACTGGATATATTTGTACAATCTCAGGGCTGGCAGGGAGCCTGGCGTTTTATGGCTCTCATTCTGCTCCTGTTTGCACTCATAGCCTATCTGCTGTTTCGGGATAATCCCCAGGCTGTCGGCCTCAAACCTGATGGTAACACACCTATCAAGGAGAAAAAGGCACTGCATGCTGAGACAACCGCCAGTCGCGAGTTCACTCTCCCTGAAGCTCGTCGGACCTATACATTTTGGCTATTCAATCTGACCTTGGCTCTTTCGGCGCTCATTATGACCGCCTTTACATTCCACGTGGTAAGCATCTTTGAAGAAGCCGGCTTAAATCGAACACAAGCAGTCAATATTTTCCTGCCTGCTTCCCTGGTCGCTGTTAGTTCTCAGTTTCTCGGCAGCTGGATCAGCGACTACATACCGCTGCGGTTTATAGCATTAGTGCAATCCCTCGGATCAGTGCTGCTCGGTTTAGGAATACTGGTTCTCTCCAGTGCTGCCGGCCCCCTCACTCTGATTATCGGCCTCGGCTTTGCTCAAGGGATGATGGGTATCACCTCCAACATCACCTGGCCGCGGTTCTTCGGACTACGCCATTTAGGCGCAGTTTCAGGATTTGCCATGGCCTGGACAGTTGCAGGCAGCGCAGTCGGCCCCTATTTCTTCAGTCTTTCCCTCGACCTCACCGGCACATACGCACTAGCGGCGCTGGTCACACTAATAAGCGGAATG
>CAZAMY010000469.1:0-2721 GCA_964485995.1 uncultured Sediminispirochaeta sp. | reverse complement strand
TTTTTCGCCCGGTACCTTCCGCAGTCCGGCCAGGTCCGCCAGATACACCCCAAACAGCGCATCCGCCTGAATCGCACGGTGGTATTTTCCTTCACTGGAGCTGTTAAAGTAGTGCCCGTTCCAGAGTGCCTTTTGATAGCTCTGCACTGCGGCTGCCGCAAGCTGCCGATATCTCTCGGCCGAGGCAGTATTGTGCTCTGCGCTGAGCCGGCTCATCACCGCCAGGGCTCCTATCGCCAGGGCGCCGCTATACGCCCCTATCCCGCTGAGAGAGAGGGCATCCCAGGTAGAATCGCCGAACTCGCTGTGCTCCGGGAGGCCGTCCTCGTCACTGTCCTGACTGAGCATATACTCGGCCGCCTGAGCGAGAGTGCGATACTCGGCCGCAGTTATGCGGTCACCGGCAAACCGGCGAAACAGATAGTAACTGACAATGAAGCCCGGATTATGGTCGCGCCACACATTAGGATCATCCCGCCAGGAATAGGCATTCACCTCATACCAGGGGTCCTCCATTGCGCTGCCGAGGTCGTGGGGAATCTTGCCCGCCAGCAGCACCGGCCGCCGTTCGGCCGGACGGTAAATTATTCGCTCACGCATGTCCTGCTGAGTCACCGAACGCAAATAATCCTCGAACACGCCGGCCGCCAGGGGCTGCCAGCCGGACATCAGGGCTGGAAACGCATACAGCCACAAATCAAAGGTGTTGTAATAGAAATAGCCGGTATCGAAACCCTCTATCAGCGCAAAATGGGGCCGGCTTCCCGGGTCAGATGCACGAGTGACAGCTTCACTTACCCAGGCGGTTCCTCCGCCGACCAGGAAGTAGAGGTCGTTGATGAGGCTTCCTTTTGCAATGCGCCGCTGCCACTCTTGAATCGACTCTTCCCAGTCCTGCTTACCGGAGACCGCATCGACGGCAATCTCCAGCGCATTTCGGCCGCTGCTGCCGTAGTGCCGGCAATAGGCACGCTGCCACACCCGCCCGCCGCCAAACTCTACCAGCGGCAGATCATGAATCAGCAGAAAATGAAGACAGACTGGGCTGCGCCTATCCCCAGTCTTGTCGCCAGAATCGCCCGGTTCGAAGGGTGCGAGCCGTACACCGGCGGCTACTGCGCTCCCGATTCCCTCATGACAGCGGGCCCGCCAGCTCTCCTCGTTTTGCGGGAGTCGGCCGTGTAAAGAAAAATACCGCCGTACCCAAGGGAAGGTATACGCCTGGTCCTCGGCCGGGATGCCGGTCCCGTTAGCCTCGGTCTTGAAGCTTACCTCCCGGCTCACTTCTGCCTGGCTGTCCTCGGTATATACGCATAGCAGCACCTCTCCCTCCAGGTCCCGCTGCACCGGCAGATTTGGATTCCGCGTCTGAACTACCGCCGCTGAAGTCAGCTGCGAGGCCAGGGCTGCCTGCACCGGTAGATTGATGTTCCCGTAGTTTCCGCGGGCCGGCCAGGAGCATACGGTTTCACTCTCGCTCGAATCTACCGGCTGCCGCCAGCCGAGCTGGTTGGGCCAGAACAGTGCGGCTGCAGCCTCCAGCTGCACCGCAGAGCGGTTATACAGTTCGATGTCAATGTACACTGCCGGCAGCGCCGCAGCAGATAGATCGCCGGGAACAACCGGAGAGAAGAAGCGCAGGTACACCTCGATCGGCATGTTATCTTCAGTAAAACGCTCGATGCTGAAGGGAAACAGAACGGCCGTTTCCATGGTGATGCCGACTGATTCCAGCGACAATACACGGCAGCCGGTAGATTGTGAGCCGACCGACCCTGCCGGCTCACAATCTTCACCCGGAGTCATTCTCCACCATACTAAGAGTTGAGCAGAGCGCATCTCCCGTACGGCATGATACCCGGGCTGCAGATGCCACCGGTCGAATACACCGGACAAATTGCGCCCGAAAGCCGGCGCCCCGATTCCGCCTAGGAACAGACCTCCAAGCGATCCGTCATCATGAGAGCCCGGTTTCGGGCTAAAAGCCTTCCTCCGGCGCTTCCCGCTGTGGTGATAGAATCCGTTCTGCGCGCTATAGGCAAATTGATGTGCCAGATTCAAAGGCTCAGCTCCTTTAAAAAACCGGCCTTGGTACCATAAACTGTATGCTACCAAGGCCGTCTGCAACTATAACATAAGAATCTGAGAATTAAAACGATTCGAGCTGGGTGCTGTATCCTCGCTTGTGTTTGATCAGTTCGCCTTTAAGCACCGAATTTTCAGTTTCATTCGTCCACTCATATTTTACTAGATCACCCGGTACATCCTCGTCAATCCACCACTCATAACGAACCTCATATGATTCACTGTTTCCCTCTTCATCTTCCACGGTGTATGAATCAACGATTCTTACGTGTTCGGTGGTATACGTACCGGCGGGAACTCTTACTTTTTCAGTACCGACCACATGATCACGGTAGTCGCCGTAAAAATAGGCCGCCTCAACATCTTCAACTTCTGACGATTCCTCGGTCTCTTCCTCTTCGGCTTCAGACTCAGCCGATTCTTCCTCAGTCTCTGGTTTCCATTCTCGAATCTTCTGTGTCTCCGGGTCACGGTACCTGAACACAAGCATTTCGAAGTCATCATTCAAAAGACTCTCAGAAACCAGCTCTTCTCCCTCTTCATCGATATAGCGCAGAAGCCACCAGGAGTTCCCCTCAGCCGTTCGCTTCAAAAGCGCGCGCTCGATCTCGATACTCTCGCTCTCCTCTGTCGCTT
>CAZAMY010000468.1:0-2723 GCA_964485995.1 uncultured Sediminispirochaeta sp. | reverse complement strand
TTCAGTGCACCGTTTTTCTATTATATTGGTACAATATTACTGAAATAGGTGTTGCCATGTCGATTAAACGCATTATTATACTCGGAGCAACCGGCTCGATCGGAATTAACAGTTTCGATGTTGTTCAAAACCTGGGTTCCTCCTATCAAATAGTCGCTGCCGCCTGCCATTCAAATGTACAAGAACTCCTAAGGCTTGGGGAGCTCTACAATATTCCGAATCTCGCGGTAAGTGGGAAGAACATTGATGATCAGAAGATCAGGTTTTCGGGGCAGCATGCAATTAAACAACTCATTCACGAAACCGAAGCAGATATCGTGATCAATGGAATTTCCGGCTCAGCCGGTCTTATGCCCTCTGTATGGACTCTTGAGCGGGGATTCGATCTGGCCCTGGCAAATAAGGAAACCATTGTCATGGCCGGGCAGCTCGTGCGGAGCCTCGCGCGGCGCAGCGGTGCACATATTCTGCCGGTTGATTCCGAGCATTCGGCATTGTTTCAGCTCTTGCGTAAAGAAAACCGGCGGGAGATCGAAAAAGTAGTAATTACCGCCTCCGGCGGACCTTTTCGGAACACTCCTATCGAGAATTTTGCTAACATAACATTGGAGGATGCCCTGAAACATCCAACCTGGAATATGGGAACCAAGATTACCATAGACTCAGCCACCATGGGCAACAAAGGCCTGGAAGTGATCGAAGCCCACTACCTCTTCGATCTGCATCCTGATCAAATCTCGGTACTTATCCATCCGCAGAGCTGCATTCATTCGCTCATAAAAACAGTGGAGGGCTCCTACTACGCCCAGATTAGCCATCCGGATATGCGAATTCCCATTCAAAATGCACTCACCTATCCGCACTTGTCAGCATCTCCCTTCGGCGCACTCGATTTGGCCGCGACGAATCTTACATTTCAAACCCCCGAAAAGGCGCGGTTTCCCCTGCTCTCCAGCGCGTTTCAAGCCGTCCGCAGCGGCGGTGCGTACCCGCTGGCCTATAATGCGGCGAACGAAGTGGCAGTACAGGCTTTCCAAGAGAAAAAAATTCGCTATGTAGATATTGCAGCAGTGGTTGATGCCACCCTGCAGGAGGACTGGTCGGTCAGTTTTTCAGATTTCGACCAGGTCATGGAAACTCACTTAAAGGTGTGGAAACAAGCTGAAAGGCAAGTTCTGCACTACATGGAGCACACTGAATGATACTTACCATTGTATTAGGAATTATCGGTCTGGGAGTGGTTGTTTTTGTCCACGAACTAGGCCATTTTATTGTTGCTAAAGCATCCGGCATTACGGTAGAGGCATTTTCACTCGGTTGGGGAAAAGTGCTGTATCACCGTGAATGGAAAGGGACCGATTATCGTATCAGCCTGCTGCCGATTGGCGGCTACTGTAAAATGAAAGGCGAAGAGCTCTTTCGAAAGGCGATTAAGGAAAACTACGACAAAATACCCCACGAAAAGGGCTCCCTTTTCTCTGTCTCTGTGTGGAAACGGATGCTCACCTATGCAGCCGGTCCGTTCTTCAACCTCATTTTTGCAGTGCTGGTTCTCTCGATCATCTGGTTTGCCGGTTTCACCATCCACACCTACCAGAACAAAGTGATCCTGCTTTCCGATTATCCGCAGATGTTCTCCGAGCAGAACTATCCTGCCGATGCTGCCGGACTCCAAACCGGAGATCGTATTGTTGGAATCAGAGGCGAGCAGGTAGAAACCTACACCGATATTCAACAAAAAATTGCTCCCTCTCCGAATGAAACCTTTCCCATCACGGTAGAGCGCGAGAGCCGCCGGTTGACCATGAGCATCACTCCGGAACTCAATCGCGATACCGGGGCCGGCCGGATAGGGGTGGCGGCCTGGATAGAACCGGTTATCGCACAGGTAGAGGCCGGCAGCAGTGCAGCTAATGCCGGCCTGCAGGCTGGAGACCGACTTCTCGAGGTGAATGGGGAGGATATCGAACACTCCCTCGAATTTCACTCTATACTCCAGAATCAACCATCAAAGCTGGATGTTACTTTTGAACGAAACGGCATGAGACAAGAGACTGAACTGATTCCGTTTTATAACGAGAATGGAGCTGCGCGCATCGGTGTCGGCTTCGAGGGTATTACGCACAGAACCCCGCGCTTAAACCTCTTTCAGGCGGTTGCCAAGGGTACCAGTGAAACATTCAGGACTTTTGCACTGACTATCAAGGGGATAGCACTCCTCTTCTCCGGGGTGGATGTTCAGAAGGCGGTGTCCGGTCCGGTCCGCATTACCTACCTGGTTGGAGAAGTTGCTACAGAGGGCTTTGCCCAGGGAATCGGCAGCGGTTTTATTACACTCTTTCGATTTTTGAGTCTCTTGAGTGTAGCTCTCTGCTTCGGCAACCTGCTGCCCATACCGGCTCTGGACGGAGGGCTGATCGTTCTCTCGTTTGTAGAGGCCGTAAAGGGCAGCAGCGTGAGTCCGAAAACCTTCTATCGCTATCAAACAGTCGGCTTCATCATAATCTTGATGATTCTCTTCCTGACGACCTTCAGTGATCTCTCATATCTTTTTTCTCAATAAAGGGGTACATTTAATATGAAACGTGATATAGTGTGTCATTGTGGCAATGCAATCCAGCAGGATCTCCCGGATACTATTGATGTGCAGGAGGATCCTCAAGTCATTCAGCGCAGTCTCGAAGGTTCATTTATGCAAGTATCATGCAATTCATGCGGAGAAA
>CAZAMY010000467.1:0-2751 GCA_964485995.1 uncultured Sediminispirochaeta sp. | reverse complement strand
ACTCTTTCGTTAAAAGATTTTTCCCTTTCAGCCAATGCTTTTTCTTTTTCTTCCAACATTTCCAGCTTCTGCTGAACTTCGGCCTCCATTTGGGCGATCTCATCTGAACGAGAGTCCAGGGCTTCCTGCTGAAGCTTGAGCGACTCTTCCCGTTTCAAAAGACGTTCACGTTCCAGAAGCAGCGCATCCTCCTCGTTCTCCAGCTTTTCCGGAGCCGATATTCCCACCAGTTGAGTAGCCGGTGCAAAGAACTGTTTCACATTCATCAATCCTAAATAGTCGAACCACAGCAACCCGCCCACCAGTAGGACGAGTATGAGGAGAAGCAACATAAGAATTTTTGAAAAAAGTTTCATCCCTTCGGCCACAACAGCCTCCCAAGAATAGTTAATCTAATTCTCATCCGGCATCCTCCAGCTCACGGGCATAACGGGCCGAACTGATTTCGTCGAGAGTCTTCTGCTCCTGTTTCTGTTCATGCTTATAGTACGCCTGCTGCTGACGCTCTTTCAGTTTGTCCAGGATCTTACGCTTCTTCGAAGCCTCCAGAAACTTTTCCTGCAGCTTCTGTCGTTCGGCCTCAGCTTTCTTCAGCTCTTCCCTGAGTTCGACGATTTCCTGATCCATCCGGTGTGTATAGTTTTCTGCATACAGGAACATGCGCATATCACCCGAATCCAGATGCCGTTTCTCAAAAATCTCTCTACGGCTGGCCTTACGCGACTCGATCTCCCGGTTGAGGGAATTGCAGCGACCGGTTGCCTGCCCCAATTTCAGTTCCCATTGTTGCTCGTCGTATTTTCTGAGTTCTAAAATCTTTTCTAAATTAAACTGAAACTTCCGCATCTACTTCCTCCGGTAAAGGCACCTCGATTCCTGCAATCTGGGCCATACGCTGAATCGTATCCCGTAAATGGGCTTTCTCTTCGATCTCCTGTCCGAGAAAGTCCCATATATCATCGATCTTCTCGATAGCCTCGTCGATCTCGCTATTACTACCTTCGGCATATGCACCAACATTTATGAGGTCTTCAGAATCAGTATAGGTAGCCAGGAGCCGGCGAATGCGTCCCGCGGCATTCTGCTCTTCCCGTCCGGTTACCTTCCGCCCCAGCCGCGACAACGAAGCCAGTACATCGATGGCCGGATAGTGGTAAGCCTGCGCCAGTTTACGACTCAGGACTATGTGACCGTCCAAAATACCGCGAACCGTATCGGATACCGGTTCGTCCATATCATCGCCTTCTACCAGGATTGTATAAAACCCGGTAATAGTTCCCTTCTCAGAGTTACCGCAGCGCTCCAGCAGTTTTGGCAGGATAGAAAATACAGATGGTGTGTAACCACGGGTGGCCGGAGGTTCACCAAGGGTCAGGCCGATTTCCCGCTGGGCCCGGGCAAAGCGGGTAATCGAATCAAACAAGAGCATGACATCCTGCCCCTGCTCACGAAAATATTCGGCTATAGCGGTTGCTACAAAGGCGCCACGTACACGGGCCAGGGGACTGGTATCGCTGGTAGATACTACCAGAATTGAGCGCTTGAGTCCTTCCTCTCCGAGGTCCTGCTCAATAAACTCACGTACTTCACGACCACGTTCGCCTATCAGGGCAATTACATTCACATCCGCAGCAGTATTGCGGGCTATCATTCCCAGCAGGGTCGACTTACCTACACCGCTTCCGGAAAAAATTCCGATACGCTGACCTTTGCCCACCGGTGTCATCGCATCAAGCGAACGGACTCCGGTCACCATTCTATCGTCTATAGTCTTACGAAACAGTACATTTGGCGGGGTATTATTCGTAGAGGCACCTACAGCTGAGCCGATCGAGCCCTTGCCGTCGATCGGTTTGCCCATTGCGTTAAGTACTCTGCCTTTCAGATGATCCGATACCGGTACGGTAAGCGGTTCGCCCATCGCAACTACCTGACAGCCGGGTTCGATCCCTTCCATCTGGTCAAAGGCCATCAGCTGGACGCTGGTATCATTAAAGCCGATCACTTCGGCCCCTACTGTACGCTCTTCATCCGGAAGAACTATTTGACAACTCTCTCCTACAACAACCTGCGGACCATGACTTTCGATCAGGAGTCCTTTTACGCGGCGGACAGTCCCGGTGTACTTGATGGGATCCATCTGTTCAATCATCTCGCTATACTTTTCAAACATATTCCCCTCCCAAGGTATGTTCGTCCCTTTCGTGCCCGTTACTCTCCTTTAGATCGAATCGGTGCAAGTTCTATTATCTTCTCTTCTATCTCCTGCAACTGTGAAGATATGCGGGCATCGATCTCGCCGAAATCGGTCTCGATGATGCAGCCGCCTTTATCAACAGTGGAATCTTCCACAACAGTTACCGACTGTACGTTATCAACCATACGCATGAAGTCCTTCACATGATCGGTCGTCAGCTCCACATCCTCCAGGTTCACCTTTATCAGTACCTCGCCGCGACTCTTGAGCTTGCGCAGAGCCTGAATCACATTGTTTATAACCACATTCTTCTGGTTTTCGGAAATTACTTTCACCACCTTCTTGGTAATCATCAATACCAGGTTGATGAGCTGAGTTTCGGATTCTTCAATAATCTCCGCCCGCTTCTCAAGGGTTCGGTCGATAATGTGGTGCAGCTGCTCTACCAGCCGCTCCACTTCCGGTTTGCCGGAGTTATACCCCTCTTCATGACCGGCATTGAAGCCCTCGTTGTAGGCATCGTCGCGGATCTTCGAGACTTGGTTTTCGGCCTC
>CAZAMY010000466.1:0-2754 GCA_964485995.1 uncultured Sediminispirochaeta sp. | reverse complement strand
ACAATATCTATTCACGCTGCGAAGCGGATATTCTTTCTGAATATAATAAACTGAAGGGAAGCCGAAGGGAAAAACCGGTTTCCGAGATCTCATTGGGGCAGTGCGGGTTCTACCTGCCGGAGGAGGCTCGTTACGACTATTTGTTGAACCTCCCCGAGGAGGAGCACATAGCCGCAGCGTTGAAGGCGGCCATGGCGGCGATTGAGGAGTACAAACCGGAATTAAAGGGCGTATTGCCCCAGGATGAGTACTTCAAATTGGTGCGCAAAGATGATTTCAAGGACCTTCCGAAACGCCTGCTGAAAAACTTTGCCGATATCCCCAAGGATGCCTCCAGCCGCGCGACGGGCTTGCGCCTCGTCGCCCGGCTCAAGTGCTGATGCCCGCGCCCTTTACTGCAGCGCCCGCAACACCAGGCTCGAGTTGTGTCCCCCGAAACCGAACGAATTAGAGAGGGCCGTGCGCACCTGCGTGTGCACATGTTCGGTGGGCAGATTCAGCGGCGGCAGGTCCGGGTCGGGTGTGAAAATATTTATGTTGGCCGGAACGGTCTGATGCAGCATTGCCTGGGCAGTGATGATCGCCTCGAGGCCGGCGGTGGCGCCCAGCAGGTGGCCGTGGTACGATTTGGTGGAGCCGACGTAACACTCGCTGTCCTGCACCAGCTGGTAGACTCCCTGCAGTTCGGCGATGTCGCCGACGGGGGTACTGGTGCCGTGGGCGTTGACATAGTCGAGCTCGGCGGCATCGATGCCCGCCTGTGATAGGGCCATCTGCATCGAGTACAGGGCGCCTTTGCCCTCCGGGTCGGGGGCTACGAAATCGTAGGCATCACCGCTCATACCGCAGCTGAGCACCTCGCAGATAATCTCCGCCCCGCGGGCCTTGGCATGTTCGTACTCTTCGAGAATCAGGATTCCCGCCCCCTCGCTCAGCACAAAGCCGTCGCGATCGGCGTCGTAGGGCCGGCTGGCGGTAGCAGGGCTGTCGTTGCGGGTCGAAATGGCGCGCATGTTGCCGAAGGCGGCAATGGCCAGTTCGTTGAGGCTGCCCTCCGCCCCGCCGGCCACCATCATATCGGCCATGCCGTTCTGAATAATCATCATGCCGCTGGCGATGGAGTGGTTGGCCGTGGCACAGGCGGTTTGCAGGCTCAGGTTGGGCCCGGTCAGGCCGTACAGGATGCTGAGCACTCCGCTGGCCATATTGCCGATGGCCATGGGAATGTAGAACGGGCTTACCCGGCGCGGGCCCTTCAGCGCCAATCCGACTGAGTTTTCGTGCTGCACGTTCAGCCCGCCGATGCCCGAGCCCACCGATATGCCGATTCGGCGCTTGTCCTTGATCTCGGAAAGCCGGGCCTGTCCGGCGGCCTCCTGCATTGCCGCGACGGCATAATGGCAGAAGGTGTCCATTCGTTTGGCCTTCTTGCGCATATCCTCATTAAAAAAGATCGTATAGTCAAAGTCCTTCACAGCGCCGGCAATCTGCGTGGCCAGGTGGGATGCATCGAAGCGGGTAATAGTGGTGATGCCCGATTCCTTGCGCATAAGGGTCTCCCAAGTGGCCTCCACTGAGTTGCCCAGCGGATTCACGGTTCCCATTCCAGTGATAACGACTCTCTTCTTATCCATGCTGTTTCCTCTGCTTAAAAAGTTATGGCCACACTATACTGAACACTCGCATCAAGTACAAGGTGTCGGTCCGTGGCCGAAATGGTGTCATTGAACAGAAAAAGTGAAACAGCCATTCTGTCCATATGAGCTCAATACCAGTCTTCTATTTGCAGATTTTCTACTCGGCTGAACGCACGAGTGTTGTGGGTAACAAGTATTCCGCCTTGAGCCCGGCATATACCGGCGATGAGTATATCGTAGGGGCCGATGGGTGTGCCCGTTATTTCCAGTTGAGTGCGGATCTCGGCAGCAGTAACTGCCGCTTTTTCTCCAAAATCCAAAATGGTGGTGCTTTGCCGGATATCCTCCAGATACTGCATCAGTTTTTGCGGGGATTTAGATTTGAGTATGCCCACTTTCAGTTCGTAAAGTACTATTACCGGAATACCAATGTTGTAAGGCGGCTCGGAAAGCAGGCGTTTGGCAACATTTTCCTCTCCTTTGAAGAAAAATATGAGTGTATTGGTATCGAGAACATACATTACAGTTTTTCCCGGCTGGAGTCTTGATCGAGGTCTGCCCGCAGCTCTTCTGCGGTCGGAGCATCCTTCCACGAACCTGGTATGTGCTGAACGGATTCAGGCCACTGGTTGCGCAGTCGGTCTCTTATAAGCTCGGCAACCCACCGGCTCTGTGAGATGTGCTGGGAATGTACTATTCGTTTCATCCTTCGCTCTGTCTCATCGTCTATATATATAGTAATTTGTCCCATTTGTTCTCTCTCCCTGTATACATATATGTGGAATTATATGTGTTGTTAGATCACATTTCAACAAGCACACGGTCCTGTAAGCAATAATTGCTGTAGTACTTTAGTGGTCAACTTCCGAACCAAACCGTGCGGATTCCAGGGGTACGATTAATCGCTGATTGTATTATCAGGTGAAAGGCAGTGATTTTTACCGGCGGTCGGACTCGAACCGACACGGGCCGCAAAGCCCGGCAGATTTTGAGTCTGCTGCGTCTACCAATTTCGCCACGCCGGCGTAAATAGTGATGAACAGACTACACTATTGCCTTTTTTTTTGCAATAAGTTACCTGAGTTTATGTATATGCTGTTTTTCATAGGCACACGCG
>CAZAMY010000465.1:0-2780 GCA_964485995.1 uncultured Sediminispirochaeta sp. | reverse complement strand
CCGACTCGATGATCTTCCATGGATCATGCGGATATACCTGCTTTGTACTCATACCCCGACTCTCCTCATGCACACGTTTGCATTTAACCAGTCTAAATATGCAGTCTTATCTTGTCAAGAAAAAGCCTTTCTAAACATATAGAGCAATTCTGCAGCTACTCAGGCAAATCAATTTTTCCCTTGGGGAGGCGCTGGCCGAGGGCACCAGCCTGTGAAAATCCGTAAATGCCTATCAGCACGATAAGCGCTCCAATTGCATTCAGCAGACTCGGAACCTCGCTGAACAGGAAGTAGGCCATGATACCGGCGGCCACCGGTTCAATCAGGACTGTCACTGAAAGAAATGTCGAGGATACATATTTGAGGGCCCAGCTGTAGATGCTGTGCCCGAGAATCGTGCATATAAAGGCCAATGCAAAGAAAAGGAGGAACTCGCGCACGGGATACGGATAGAGGCGTATGCCGGCTGCCAGGTTCATCAGCAGCAGGCTGACTGCACTCACTCCATACACGATGAGGGTGTATTTCGCCACTCCCAGAGAGCGCCGTACAATCCGGCCGATTACCATGTAGCCGCCGATGGAAAGAGCACCCGCCACTGCCAGGAAATCGCCCAGCAGGACATTGCTCCCGCGGCCCACATCGCCCCATGAGAGGATACTGCTGCCGAGCACCGTCACCAGAACGAAGGGCAGCTCAAGCTTCGAACCACTCTCCTTCAGGAAGAAGCGGCTGAGCAAAAACACCATTATCGGGTGGGTATTCACCAGCAGCACCGAGCTGGCAACACTGGTAAACTGGAGGGAGGAGATCCAAGTAGCAAAATGTATTCCGAGAAACAGGCCGCTGAGCAGTGAAAGCAGCAGATCCCGCCGGGTCAGCCTCTTCTCCCCCGGCGGTGCAGCTCCCCGGCTGGCCTGGTGATAGATCGAATACGGCAATACCAGCAGAAATGCGAGCAGCATGCGATAAAAGGCGATAATCAGCGCAGGGGCGTTGGACCAGCGAATAAAAATAGCCGAGAAAGAGGCAAATATCACTGCCATCGGCAGCACGATCCGGCTGAGAGCGCGGGCATCCTTCATCTTGACCTTGTAAACCTCCGGGGTATAGGCTATCAGCAAATCAACAATGGGAAAAGAGAAATGCCGCAAAATAAAAACGAAAGCCATCCGTTTCTTACGCCGTTTCCGGTGGTCTGTGCACACCGCGGCGATTCAGCCCACCTCCCGGAGAATACCCTGCCGGCCTTCATGTCGGCAGCCGAACTGGGGGTAGACTGCATGGAATCGGATGTCCACCTGACAGCAGACGAGGAGTGCGTCCTGTGGCACGACAGTACTGTCGACCGCATGACCAGCGGCACCGGTAATATCAGCGACTACACCCTGACGGAGCTCAAGCAGCTGGATGCAGCCTACTCCTTCTCTCTCCCCGGACACCATGAGTATCCCTTTCGCGGGCAGGGAATTACCATTCCGAGTCTGGCCGAGACCCTGGAAGCACTCCCCCATATGCGCTTCAATCTCGATCTCAAAGGAACTTCCCTGCGTCTGGCACAGAAGTTCGTAGAAGTAGTGGAGCAGTATCACGCGCATGAACGGATACTCGGCGCCAGTTTTCACTACAGACAGCTACGCCGGATCAGACAGCTGGCCCCGTCCCTGGTTACCAGCTTCTCATCGCCGGAGGTACGGACACTTATCGGACTGCAGAAAGCTAAACTGCTAAAGTTTATCTTCCCGTTCAAAGGACTCACGCTACAGGTACCGGAGTTCCATGGCAATGTGCGTATTGTCACGCCCGAACTGATTCGGACTGTGCACGCGCGCGGTGTCAGCATACAGGTCTGGACGATAAACGAAGAGCCGGATATGCGACGGCTACTCGACATGGGGGTAGACGGTATAGTCACCGACGACCCCAGATTACTGCAAAAAGTACTGCAGGCGAGAGAATAGAAATATAAATTTGACCTCGCATACCTTATCGCCTACAGTAAAGTATATGTGCGCGCTCATTGCGCACGAATCGCTTTTGGAAAGGGGCGCATTATGAAGAGAAATATCGTTGTGTACATTGTCTTGCTGGTTTCGTTCGCAATGATCCTTGCACTTACCGGCTGTGAACAGAAAGAGGAAGCCAAGGGCACGGTAGTGGTGGCCTCCAAGATCGACACGGAAGGGGCTTTGCTCGGATCGATGATAGTCCAGCTGCTCAATCATAACGGTTATGAAGCTGTGGACAAGACCGAGTTCGGTACTACCGATGTAATTCGAAAGGCAATTCGCGCAGGCGAAATAGATGTCTATCCGGAATATACCGGAAATGCAGCCTTCTTTCACAAAGACGCCGCCAATAAGGCCTGGAAGGATCCGCAGTTGGCCTATGCACGGGCAGCGGAATTGGACCGAGAGGCGTATAACCTGCACTGGCTGCAGCCTGCCCCGGCTAATAACACTTGGGCAATCGCTTTACGTCAAGATGTAGCCGAGGAAAACTCTATTGTGACGCTTGAAGATTTTGCCGAATACGTCAACAACGGCGGACAGATCAAACTGGCCTGCAGTGAAGAGTTTGCCAGCCGCGAGGGCGCCCAGCCCAGTTTTGAAGAAGGCTATGGATTCAACCCGCAAAAAGCACCGCCGCCGCAGCAGCGATAATCACGATTCTTCTAGCCATGATGACACCTCCTCATTTATAGTCGTGTCACGAACAGATAAGAATAAGGCCCAGACAAGTCTAACTGGAATCGGATATTTTCCATACATTTTGGATCA
>CAZAMY010000464.1:0-2790 GCA_964485995.1 uncultured Sediminispirochaeta sp. | reverse complement strand
CACCGAGCGCGTGCGCGCTTCATTGCAGAAAGAGGACATGTGTCACCGCGAACCCGATTTTGCCCAGCTGATGCTGGACATTAAACAGCGCCTGGTGCGCATATACCAGGATTCCGCGGATGAGTATGAATCTATCATAATGTCCGGTTCGGGAACCTGCGCCGTAGAGGCCATGATTTCCAGTTTTCTGCCGAAAGACGGCAAGCTGCTGATTATTTCAAACGGAGTGTATGGCGAACGTATTGCCAAGATGGTGGAAACCCACGGCAAACAATCGGTATTGGTCAAGAGCGCCTGGCCCGAACCCATGGACCTGGAGGAAGCCGAGGGCCTGTTGAAAAGCGATAAAGAGATCACCCATGTGTCGGCCATCCACAATGAGACTACCACCGGCCGGCTGAACGATCTGGATGCCCTCGGCACCCTGTGTAAACAATATGACAAACCGATGCTGCTGGATGCGGTCAGCAGTTTTGCCGGAGAGCGGATCGAGTTCGAAAAATGGAATGTTGCCGCGCTATCCTCGACTGCCAATAAGTGCATTCACGGTATACCGGGTTTAAACTTTGTAATCGCCCGGCGCGATCTGCTGGAGAAAGGTACTTCGGCCGCCGCTACCTTGTACCTCGATCTGTATGCGTACTACGAGAAGCAGAAGGATGGCTTTTCACCCTTCACTCAAGCTACCCATGTAGCGGTAGCCCTGCAGGAAGCGCTGAAAGAGATGGAGGAGATGGGCGGCTGGCAGGCCCGCCACGCCCGCTACCGCGAGATCTCCGAGCGCATACGGGCCGAGCTGGACGGTATGGGAATCAAGCGCTTTCTCGATGAAGCGGATTACAGCTCGATGCTCTCCAGTTTCCACCTGCCTGAGGGGTATACTTATGACGAGCTGCACGATGAGCTGCGGAAAGCCGGCTTCATTATCTATGCCGGGCAGGGCGGTCTGTTCCACCAGATTTTTAGAATCGCCAATATGGGCGATATCCTCGACAGCGATGTCGACCGACTGCTGGACGTATTCCGCCGCCTTACCAGCGCCGGGCACCCCGGCAGCCACGCGTAGCCTGGGGGCCGATCTATGGGCACAGCGATTAAAACCGCAGTTATCATGGCCGCCGGCCGGGGCACCCGGCTCAAGTCGCGGGGCCGCCAAGCCCCCAAAGGCTTTCTGCAGCTCGGCGACCGGCCGATCATCGAGGAGTCGCTGCAGCGGCTCCAGAAAGCCGGAGTGGAACGGGTGATCATCGTAACCGGCCATCTGGCTGAGTTCTACGAAGAACTGGCTTCACGTTATGACGGGTTGATACTAACAGTCCACAATGACAAGTTCGCCGAATCTGGCTCGATGTACAGCCTCTACCAGGCGCAGAAGGTGCTGGATTCGGCCGGTGATGATGAGGGGTTTTACCTGCTGGAGTCGGACCTCATCTACGAGCAGCGGGCCCTCAGCCAGCTGAGCGAAGATTCCCGCGCATCGGTTATTCTCTTATCCGGCATTACCAACAGCAATGACGAGGTGTGGGTGGAAACCGACGGCGAGGAGCGGCTCACCCAAATGAGTAAAGTAAAATCGGAGCTGAGCAGCGCGCCGGCCGGCGAGCTGGTTGGGGTGAGCAAGCTTTCGGTACGGGATTACCGGGCGCTCTGCGGCCAGGCCGAACAGATGTTTCAACAGAGCCTGCATGTGGAGTACGAGAAAGCCCTGGTGGCCACTGCCGCGGTAACCCCGATCTACTGCCGCAAAGTGGAGGACCTGGTCTGGGCCGAGATCGATGACGAGGACCACCTGGCCCGGGCCCGGGAAAAGGTATACCCGCGGATCCGCGAATAAGAGGAGCTGGATATATGCACTATTCCATGAAAATGATTGCCCGCTCGCTGCCGAAGGATAAGGTCAGCAGCGATTCGATCTGGACGCGGTATGTGCTGCGGCCCCTCTCGTTTCCGGTAACCTGGCTGGCCCTGCTGCTGGGAATATCCGCCAACGGGGTGTCGTATCTCTCGGCCCTCTTTAGCATCGGCGGGGGCATATTACTGGGCGTTCCCGGTTTTACGGCCCCGCTGATCGGGATTATTCTGCTGAACCTGTTTTCGATAATGGATTGTGCCGATGGGAATATTGCCCGGGTAACCGGAACCGCCGGCCCCTGGGGCGGCTGGGCCGATGCGGTGATGGGCTATGTTGCCTATGTTGCCGTGTTTCTCGGTACCGGGGTGTATGTTTTTCACCAAACCGGTCAGTGGTACTTTCTGCTGATTGCCGCACTCACCTCTTCTGCCGATTTGCTGATGCGGGTGGCGTACCAGATGTACAAGAATATTGAGCCGGAACAGGCCCATGGGTCGGTTTCGTTCGAGCGCATTATTGCGGAGAACATCGGCATCACCGGTTTTCTGATGCCGGCCCTCATTATCTGCCACCTGGCCGGCGGAATGCAGTGGATACTCTACATCAACGCGCTGTTCTACATCGGCGGTTGTCTGGTTACCCTGGTAAAGCTGGCTTCGAAGGCACAATAGAGGGAAGATAAGATGAAACGTACCGACTACAATCGAGTTTCGAAGAACTATGACGAGAACCGGCAGCGGCAGCGCATACATGCCGACGATGCCCTGGCAAAAAGCCTGCAGAACTACTCATTTTCCGCCCCGTTTCGCGTGCTCGATTTAGGCTGCGGGACCGGCACTTATCTTCACACCCAAAAGGATGCTTTTACTTCAGAGTTCGACGGCGGGCAGATAGAGTGGTTCGGCCTGGATGCTTCGCAGGCCATGCTGGAGCAGGCC
>CAZAMY010000463.1:0-2793 GCA_964485995.1 uncultured Sediminispirochaeta sp. | reverse complement strand
CGCTGCTGGCCGGCGCCCGCGGCCGCGTCCTGGAAGTAGGCGTCGGTACCGGTAAAAACCTGCCCTACTATCCCGAAGGCACCGAGGTTACCGCTATTGATTTCAGCCCCAATATGATTGCGCGGGCCCGCACGCGGCGGGACGCGCTTCAACTAGAGCAGATTGAACTAAAAGAGATGGATGTGCAGCAGCTCGCTTTTGCCGATGATACTTTCGATACGGTGGTGAGTACCTGCGTATTCTGCTCGGTGCCCTTGCCGGTAGCGGGGCTGCGTGAACTGCATCGTGTGCTCAAACCGGATGGGCGCATGCTGATGCTGGAGCATGTACGCAGCGAAAAACCGCTTACCGGATTCTTGATGGACATCCTCAACCCCCTGCCACTGTATATTTACGGGGCAAATATCAATCGCCGGACTGTTGAAAATTTACGGGCAGCCGGTTTTACCGACATTCGGCAGGACAATTTGTGGGGCGATATTATGAAACAGATCAAAGCCCGGCCATAGGCCATAGACTACTCTCCGTGGGAATACTGGCGCAGATAATAGCTTTCGGCAGAATCGTCTTGATCTTCTGGCAACTCTATACGGTATCTTACCCGTTGTGCCATACGGCGATCTAAGCGCACGATCGGCAGCCAGGCAACTGCCACCAGCAGCAGCCCGGCGGCGAACGAACCCAAAGCCCGGCCGGCTTCCCCGGCATCCGGGAAAAGCCAGTAGAAGCCAATTCCCAGCCCAAAGGCAAACAACAGTAACGGGAGCCCATACACAACCCCGGTGAGTCCGAGCAGGCTCGTATTTTCCATCGTCAGCTTTATTGTGCGGCCCGGCGTAATGGTCTCAGGAGTCTCCGCCAGCGGCCCGCGCAGATGGCTGCGGGCAATCTTGAGCAACCCGCCATCGCGGTAGCACTGCTCTGCAAGGTCGCAGGTTTCGCAGGCTTCCTCGCCAGAAACCCGCACCTGCAGCCAATGCTCATCGCAGCTCTCTATGACCGCTTTCTCTTCAATCATTCTGTGGTCTGCCCCTTTGATGAATCTTCATCAGCCTTGGGGGCGGCGGCACTATCCGCACTCGCATTGCTCTCCGCACCAACCGCGGCTTTGACGAAAGATTCGAAGTGTTCCAGGTTCCGGCGGGAACTGTAGGCGTCGGTGGGACATTTTGCCCCGTACTCTGGCTTGGCGGTGTAGTTTTCGGTATTCACCACCGCCAGGCTGCCGTTCATGGCGACCGCCTCCGGGTTTTCATCCGCGGCGGCCGCCTTTACGCAGATTTTGCAGGCGATGCAGGCCTTTTTGCAGACCTGCCGGGCAATCGGGCCGGGATCCTGAGATTTGCAGTACACAAATGCCTCGTAGCTGACCGGGTGCAGCTCGATCAGGTCGCGCGGACAGGCGGCTACACAGTTTCCGCAGGCGGTACACTTCTCGGCATCCACATAGGGGATACCGGTGTCACTCAGATGAATTGCATCGAAGGGACAGGATCTTACGCAGGAACCGAGCCCGATACAGCCGTATTTACAGCGCTTGGCTACATCCTGCGAATAGACGGCCGCCGCACAGTCGGGGATACCGTGGAATTCGCCGGGGAAGCCGGCTGCTTCACTGTCGCCCTGACAGAAGACTACCGCCACCAGTTTCTCCTTGTCCTCGTCGGCTACTTCAACACCCATTACATGGGCGACTTCGCGGGTCGTATCGGCCCCGCCGACTACGCAGAGATCTATATGCTCGCCTTCCTCGGCAATTGCCTCGGCATACGCGGCACAGGAGGGGTACCCGCAGCCGCCGCAATTGACTCCCGGCAGCACCTCGTCCACCTCATCTATCTTTGGGTTCGTTTCTACATGGAAGCGGCGGTTGGCAAACCCCAAAAATACGGAGAAGCCTATCCCCAGAATTCCCATGAGCATTATTGTCTGTATGATGATCATACCTTACTCCTTCTTCTTATGCGGACTTTTTTAGGCCGACATCAATCCGGTAAAGCCCATAAAGGCCAGTGCCAGCACACCCGCCACGATCAAAGTAATCGCAGCTCCCCGGAATGGTCGCGGGATATCGGCAACTTCCAGTTGTTCCCGTATTCCGGCCATAATCACAATTGCCAGGGTAAATCCCACGCCCGCTCCGAATCCGAAAGCAATACTGGTGATGAATCCGTAGGCGCGCATCGCCTGTATCAAAGCGACGAACAGGATTGCACAGTTGGTGGTTATCAACGGGAGAAATATTCCGAGGGTTTTATACAACTCCGGGAAGGTTTTACGGATAAACATCTCCAGAAACTGCACCAGGGAGGCGATTACCACAATATACGATACGTATTCGAGAAACGGGAGACCAAAGGGAATCAAAACCAGATTATTGATGAGCCAGGTCACCGCAGCGGTAATCGTCATGACAAAGGTAACCGCAATTCCCATACTGACCGCCGCATCCACTCTCTTTGAAACCCCGATGAAGGGACAAATCCCCACGAAGTAATAGAGCACAAAGTTATTTACCAACACCGCTACTACAAACACTGCTACTATCTGCATATCAACCTGCCTTCCTCAAAATCGGCGCACCCTTATCCTGTAGATGGTTGAAAATGGCCATCATAATCCCCAGGGCCAGAAACGCACCGGGCGGGAGAATCATTATCAACATAGGGGGGTATGCGGGGCCCAGAATTGCCGCTCCGAACAGCTCGCCGCTGCCCAGGATTTCACGTACACCGCCCAGCAGCATCAGCGCGCCGGTAAAGCCGGCACCCATACCGAGAGCATCTGCCAGAG
>CAZAMY010000462.1:0-2802 GCA_964485995.1 uncultured Sediminispirochaeta sp. | reverse complement strand
GCCGCGTATGGGTGGCGAAGAGCTGGCCGAGCGCTTTGTGCAGCTCAGCCCTGCAACCAAAATTGTGTTTATGTCGGGGTACCCGCACAAACACGGTTCTAAACAGGCCTCTGCGGCTGAAAACGAAAATTCCATCCCCTTTATCTCGAAGCCCTTTTCACCGGAAGAGTTTGTGCGGGTTATCCGGGAAGTTCTGGACAACAACTATCAGAGCTGATATGCGCCGCCTTTATTGATGAACTCTTGATATTAAGCTATAGTACCCGCAATGAATACACCTAAAGAATATATCCGCAACTTTTGTATAATTGCCCATATAGATCACGGCAAATCGACACTGGCCGACCGTTTCATCGAAAAGGCCAAGATTGTTGAGGCCCGCAATTTCAAAGATCAGTATCTTGATACGATGGACATAGAGCGGGAACGTGGAATTACCATTAAATCCCAGGCTATCACTATGCCGTACGAGGCTGACGACGGGAATCTGTACGAATTGAATTTGGTGGATACGCCGGGACATGTCGATTTTGCATATGAGGTTTCCCGGGCCATCTCATCATGCGAGGGTGCCCTGCTGCTAATAGACGCCAGCCAGGGGGTAGAGGCGCAGACCTTTGCCAATATGTATATGGCTATCGAGTTAGATCTGGAGGTGATTCCGGTCATCAACAAGATCGATCTTCCCAGCGCCGATGTTGAGATGGTGAAGCGGGAAATAGAGCACGATTTGGGGCTCGATCCCAATGAAGCGGTCTTGGTTTCGGCTAAAACCGGAGAGGGAGTGGATGACCTCCTGGAGGCGCTGGTGCATCAGATACCGCCGCCGGCCGGTACCGATGATCAACCGCTCAAGGCGCTTATTTTTGACTCGCAGTACGATGCCTACCGCGGGGTCATTGTTCACGTGCGTGTGTTCGAGGGAACTATGAAGGCCGGTGATGTGATTCGCCTGTGGTGGAACAACACCACCTACACGGTGGAGGAAACCGGCATATTCCGGATCGGGCGCGAGAAGGGCGAAAAGCTCAACGCGGGTCAGGTAGGGTACTTGATAGCCGGTATCAAGAATATCGAGGATATTCGCATTGGAGACACCATAACCAACGATGCCCGTCCCTGCACCCACCCCCAGAAGGGCTTCAAAGAGGTCAAACCGGTAGTCTTCTCCTCCATATACCCTATCGATACCAACGACTATGAGGAGCTGCATACGGCCATCGACAAATTGAAACTCAATGACGCTTCCCTCATCTACGAAAAAGACTCATCCGCAGCGCTCGGGTTCGGTTTTCGCTGCGGCTTCTTAGGCCTGCTGCATCTGGAGGTAGTGCAGGAGCGAATCGAACGCGAGTTCGACCTGTCGATCATACTGACGGCCCCGTCGGTTCGTTACCGTATTCATCTGAATAGCGGTGAAATGAAGGAGATCGACAATCCGCTGGAGTACCCCGACAGCACCTACGTCGACTTTACCGAAGAGCCGTACATCGATGCGGCCATAATCACCCCCAGTGAGTACCTCGGTAATATCATCCAGCTCTGTCTCGAAAAACGCGGAGTCCAGAAGGGCATGAACTATCTGGATGAAAAGCGGGTTGAAGTGACCTATGAGATGCCGTTGGCGGAAGTGCTGTTCGATTTTTATGACAAACTGAAATCCGTAAGTCGCGGTTTTGCCTCGTTTGACTACGAAATCGGTGAGTACAAGCAAACCGAACTGGTGAAGCTGGATATTCTGGTGAACGGTGAACCGGTGGATGCTCTGAGCCAGCTCGTGCACAAGGACAATGCGGTAGCCCGGGCCCGCAGCATCTGCAGAAAACTGAGAGAGGAGATCCCGCGACAGCAGTTCAAGATTCCTCTGCAGGGGGCCATCGGCAACACCATTATCGCCCGCGAGACCATAAACGCGCTGAGAAAGGACGTTACCTCGAAGTGTTACGGCGGAGACATCTCCCGGAAACGCAAACTGTTGGAGAAACAGAAAGAGGGGAAAAAGCGCATGAAGATGGTCGGCAATGTGGAACTGCCGCAGTCGGCCTTTGTGTCGGTGCTCAAGAGCGAGGAATAAGCTCCAGCGCCTGCTCGATCACTCGGATGTAGTGGCCGGTACTCACCAGCAGACGCTTCATCAGGGTGGGATCTACCTCCCGAAGAGTGTATCCGGTTTCGGGAAAATGTAAAAACAGATACTCACAGCGGTTGATCTCTTCGGTCAGCAGGGCAGCCTCAGCGGCTGTCAGCTTGCCCTGGAGGAAATGGGACCCGTGCTCGTATATCGAATACAGCGTCTCTCTCTCTTTGCTCAGGAAAGCCTTGACGGCCCCCGGACCAGCTTTTTCAGCTAAGGTGGGCGCCGAGGACGCCGCTTTGCCGGGAGGCGGCTCAAGGGCCAATAAATACCGGGAGAGATCCGCTTCCGTCAGCCCGGCAATGCCGAGTGGCAGGCCCGCCGGCTTTAACATATGCATCCTTTCCACAGATTGAAAAATACGGGAAAAGTTGTCCGCATAGCGCCGCAGAGTAGGGGCGCTGAGCAGCTGTTCGCCGAAGCTGTCAGTGAGCCCGGGTACCGGCATAACGCCCTTTGTGGTGCGGGCCGTCATGTCTTCGGTACCGTTTAGACGCGTGGTGTGCAGTAAAGCCAGCTGATGGCGGGGTGTCCCCCGGGAGTGGGTTTTGCCCGCCGGGAATGCGAAGTCGAGTCCGGTGAGAATAACTGCCGAGCCGGTTATATGCAGGGCAGCCCGCACTGCCGTTGTGCCGACCGATCCCAGCGGTGGAAACAGCGGAGGCAGC
>CAZAMY010000461.1:0-2828 GCA_964485995.1 uncultured Sediminispirochaeta sp. | reverse complement strand
GATGAACCCGAGCTGCCGGCTGGTACCTACTATATTACCGTCTTCGATGCGGTATCGGATGCCCAACCACAGGAGTTCGCCCTGCAGGTGAGCTTTCAATCCGAACCCCCGGAGAAACTGCTGTCGATTCCCCGTTTTCCCCGCAGCGATGATGAACTGCAGCAGGCGTTTCTCGCAACCGTTGAAGTGATCGGACAGGCCGGACGCGGTTCCGGCTGTCTGGTGAGCGAGGACGGGCTGCTGCTCACCAACTGGCATGTAGTCCGCGGGTTCGACGGTACTCCCTCGCAAGATGTATACATAGCCGCCGGTTTTTCACAGCAGAGCCCTCCGCGGGAGTTATTCAAAGCGGAGGTCGTTGATTTCGATGCGGAAACCGATCTGGCTCTGCTGCAGATAGAGAGCGGACTGTACGGTCAGCCATTGCCGAGCGACTACAGTTTTCCGTTTTTTGACTTTGGCGACACCCAGCAGGTGCAGATAGGTCAGCCGCTCTCCTTCATTGGCTATCCGAGCGGGGGTGGCAGCGGCTCACGGGTGTCGGTTTCTCTGACACGGGGGATAGTAAGCGGTTTCGAGAGAGGATCGGAAGATTTCCTGATAAAAACTGATGCTGTAATTACCCCCGGCAATTCCGGAGGAGCGGCCATCAATGCATATTACGAACTTATCGGCGTGCCGACTTTTACGATAGGCGAAAAAAACTCGCCCATGGGCTTCATTCGACCCGTGAGCGAGATGCCAACTGCTTGGATGCAGAGAATTAACCGCCGTAGAAGCTTCTAATCTGGTCTTTCACCTGATTTAACGCATCCTGATACTGCTGTTCCAGTTGCTGCATGTGTCGCTGAAGCAACTGGTTGTATTCAGGGTCCTGCTCCGGCTTTAGTTCGATTTCATATCCGTATTGGCGGGTCAGATTTTGCTGTTTTTGCCGTAACTGCGGCTCATACTGCTGCTTTACCTGTTCGGTCAGCTGTTCTTGATGCTGCAGAAACTGCGAAAAGAACTGTGAAACCTGCTGAAGAATTGATGCAACCTGATGGTCTTTCCCAACAAGTGTTTTCAGCCCGTCTTCTACAAATGATAGCCGTTCTTGGAAGTTTTCATCCCGCGGTAGACTGATGTGTGAGAGGAGTATTTCGACTGCAGCTTTCTCGACGATATGCTTCTCGTCGCCCTTGTACTCCTTGATGGCTTTCTGCATCTCTTTCGGCTTAGGAGTTGCTGAGTCCATATAGTCCGAAGCGATCTTCTGTCCGATTTTCTTGAGTTCATTATTCCGCACCGAGCTCTTATCGCTTTTGATTTCAGCGGTTCGCTCCATCGCAATTTCCCAGGATGACTTTATTTCACCCATATTTCTCTCCTCCTTAAGTGTCCGTCAGCTCAAATATAACGCTATAAACCATTCCGAATCAATCCACTATTTACCCCGTATAACAAATCTTCTATACTACAAGTTGTATCTTGTTGCATTTTAAAGGGGAGGACCATTTTATATGGCCGAACGCGTTCAGATTACTATCGATGGGAAAGAAATTGCTGCCGAAAGGGGATCGAATTTACTGGTAACTGCCCGGGAAAACGGCATCGATATACCCAGCCTCTGTTTTCTCGAAAAACTTACACCTACAGCCGCCTGTCGAATGTGTATTGTAAAAATAGAAGGACGCAGGGGCCTGGTTACTGCCTGTTCTACCCCGGTGGAGGAGGGGTTGCGGGTCACCGCCTTCGATGATGAAATCGAAGATTTTAGGAGAACAACCCTGGAGCTGCATTTAGCTGAGCATGACTACGACTGCCCCGTCTGTGATGCAAACGGCGAGTGCGAACTGCAGGACCTGGCGTACCGCTATGACCTGGGAGTAGAAAAGAACCGCAGCGTGCAGAGCCTTCCCCTGAACAGCAGAGACGGAAAGATTCACCTTCCACATGACAAAACCTCGCCGGTTCTAGAGTACGACGCGAAAAAGTGTATACGCTGCGGCCGCTGTATCGGCGCCTGCGATGAAATTCAGGAAAAAGGGGTGCTCGGTTTCGTGCACCGGGGCTATCATACGTTCATTTCTGCTGAATTCGGAGCGTGGAAGGGCTCGACCTGTGACGGCTGCGGCGAATGTGTACAGGTTTGTCCCACTTCAGCCCTCACGGAAAAACCGTTGGTAGAACGCTTTCGCCCCTTCGATGCCGAAAAAAAAGTAACTACCACCTGCGTGTACTGCGGAGTGGGCTGTCAGCTCGATATGTGGATTAAAAACGATAAGGTAGTGCGGGTGCGGGGAGCCGAAAAACGGCCGAATAATGGACGACTCTGTGTGAAGGGGCGCTTCGGGTACGAGTTTATACACAGTCCCGAACGTCTGAAACGGCCGCTGGTTAAACGGAACGGAGAGTTCTTCGAAACCGACTGGGACGAGGCTCTGGATATTGTGGCCGCGCGTTTCAAGCAGATTCAGCGTGAGCACGGGCCGGATTCTCTGGCCGGGCTCTCTTCGGCAAAATGTACGAACGAAGAAAACTACATTTTTCAGAAATTCGTCCGAGCGGTCTTCGGCACCAATAATGTCGACCACTGTGCTCGTCTCTGTCATGCGCCGACGGTAGCAGGGCTGGGTACCGCTTTCGGTTCGGGAGCGATGACCAATTCGATTCCCGAACTGGCCGATGCCGACTGTATTCTGGTTACCGGATCCAACGTAACTGAAACCCATCCGGTAACCGCAACCTATATTAAAAATGCAGTCCGCAAGGGTGCCAAGCTGATAGTGGTCGATCCGCGCAAGATCGACCTGGTTAACCATGCGCATATATGGGTACGGCAAAAC
>CAZAMY010000460.1:0-2838 GCA_964485995.1 uncultured Sediminispirochaeta sp. | reverse complement strand
AAGAAAAGCCTCACCACCGTTCTCGCTATATTCGCCAGTGTATTCCTGCTTGCCAGCGGATCGGCCCTGCAGACGACGGCGGTATCGCTGCGCGCCGGAATCGAGGGCTTCAGCGAACAGGCTATCGGCATAATCAGTTCCAGCTATTACGGTGGACTACTGGCAGGTTCATTTCTCGCACTCCTGACTATTCGCAACGTAGGCTATGTGCGGACCTTCGCGGCCTTCGCCTCGCTGGCTTCGGCAACCTCCCTGGCCCATGTGCTGGTCATCTCACCCTTTTGGTGGGTAGTATTTCGCCTGCTGCACGGGATGTGTCTGTCTATCGTGCTGGTGGTGGTGGAGAGCTGGCTCAACTCCTCGGCACCGAACAAGAGCCGGGGGCGGATTCTTTCCCTGTACGGTATTGTCTTCCTGGCCGCGAATGGTATTGCCCAGCCGTTGTTAGGTGTGTTTTCGCCGGCGGATTTCAGTCTGTTCGGAATTACCTCCATTCTCATCTCGATCTGTGTGATGCCGATCGGTCTCGGTGATGTCCACGGGAATCCGCAAGTCGGCAGCATCAAGATCCGCATCGTGGGGATGTTCAGAAAATCTCCGCTCGGCTCCACCGGTGTGATCATCAGCGGACTGGTGATCGGGGCCCATCTGACCCTGACGCCCCGCTATGCCCAGACGTTGGAAATGGACCCTGGGGCGATCGGAATCCTGCTGATGGTAGCCTCCTTCGGTACAATTCTACTGCAGATGCCCCTCGGCTGGATTTCCGACCACCGCGACCGTCGAATCGCCCTCATTATCAGCTCCGCCGTATCGATTGCGGCGATACTCGGCTTTACCCTGGCAGACGGGATGAGTCCTTTCCTGCTCTTGATGGGTTTTTTGATCGGCGGCTTTATGATGCCGCTCTATCCGCTGGCCCTCGCTACCGTAAACGATCAGCTCGCCTCACATGAAATGATAGAGGCGGCCAGCGCCCTGTACGTGTTCTACGGATTGGGCTCGATGCTCGGTCCGCTGCTGGCTTCAATCGCCATGGCGCGCTTCGGACCGGTAGCACTCTACCTGTTTATTGCTCTCAGTCTGGCCCTTTTTCTCGGTTTCGGATTGCTGCGGCTGCACTATATTCCGGAGTTTCTCGTGCGCGGTGCAAAATCGAGTTACCGCACCATTCCCCGCACCACCCTGGTTGCCTATAAGCTGCTGCGCCGCCCAAGGTCTGAACGGGTAAAGGCGGGCCGGCGGTCCGGCCAGAAGAGAAGTGGCGGGAAGACCGGTGAGGCGACCAGTAGCCGGCGGACCGGCGGCGGGAGCCGATCGAAAAAAGCGCCGGCTGAATAAAAGATTCCTACTCCAGCGCTGCACCCGACTTATAAATAGGTACCAGGGTTCAAACCGTTTAATGAATTGACAGGGGAGCTGTCTTTGTTTATTATATTCACATATGATCATAAAATCATATTAAACAAGAAAAGACACCTGAGGGAGTACAAATCAATATGCCGACCGCAGAGAAAAAGCAGATTAGTCTGTTTGAAAAATATCTTACCCTCTGGGTGGCCCTCTGTATTGCAGCGGGCACGCTGATAGGACGCTTTCTCCCGGCAATTCCGGAGTTTCTCAGCACCCTGGAGTACGCCCGGGTTTCCATTCCGGTGGCGGTGCTCATCTGGCTGATGATTTATCCGATGATGCTCAAAGTGGATTTTACCAGCATTGTGAATGCCACCAAGAAACCGAAGGGGCTTACCATTACTACCGTGACCAACTGGCTCATCAAGCCCTTTACCATGTACCTGATTGCCTACTTTTTCCTTAAGGTGCTGTTCGCCCCATTTATCGATAGTTCTCTGGCCAGCGAGTACTTGGCCGGGGCAGTGCTGTTAGGGGCGGCCCCCTGTACCGCCATGGTGTTTGTGTGGAGCCATCTGTCGGAGGGCGACGCCGCCTACACGGTGGTACAGGTGGCGGTGAACGACCTGATCATTCTAGTGGCCTTTACCCCGATTGTGGCCTTTCTGTTAGGGGTGAGCAATATCCATGTGCCCTACGATACCCTGTTTCTCTCGGTGGTGCTGTTTGTAGTCATTCCCCTGGCCGGCGGCTACATCTCGCGGCGCACTGTGCTCCAGCGGCACGGCAGCGAGTACTTCGAACAGGTGTTTCTCAAGAAATTCGACAACACCACCATCGGCGGGCTGCTGCTGACCCTGATTATCCTTTTTTCGTTCCAGGGTGATATTATTCTAAACAATCCCCTGCACATCCTGCTGATTGCGGTGCCCCTGGTGCTCCAGACATTTTTCATTTTCGCAATTGCCTACGGATGGGCCAAGTTGTGGAAAGTGCCCCACGGTATTGCCGCCCCCGGGGCGATGATCGGGGCCAGCAACTTCTTCGAACTGGCGGTTGCAGTGGCAGTGAGTTTGTTCGGCCTGCAATCCGGCGCTGCCCTGGCAACTGTTGTGGGCGTATTGGTGGAGGTGCCGGTTATGCTGACCCTGGTAAAGATCGCGGTGGCCACCCGCAGCTCATTCCGGGCATACACTTAAAAAGGTGTATGTAATAGAGTGAATGTGGTAGGGTAGGTGCAAATGCGCGATATCATCGAAGAGCTGAAAACACTGGCCGATCAAAACCGTATGCGGATTCTCTCGCTGGTGTGGGAAGCGGGAGATCTGTGCGGCTGCGAGGTCGAGCGGATCCTTGCCTTAAAGCAGAGCAATACCTCACGGCAGCTGCATCGCCTCCACTCGGCCGGCTTCCTCACCAGTTATAAAAAAGCCCAGTGGTCCCACTATCAGATTGCCGGTGAACACGCCACCGAGGGCAGTCTGG
>CAZAMY010000459.1:0-2842 GCA_964485995.1 uncultured Sediminispirochaeta sp. | reverse complement strand
CCACCCGTATTGTCATTTTTTCTTCAGTCTCCTGTGCGCCCCCCGCAAAAACCATTGCGGTTGCAAGCAGAAAAACTACGCATACTAGTATGCTTTTTTTCATCGCTTTCTCCTTATTTTGTTTATTTTTATGATACTTATTTATATATTATATTTACAACTCTAAAATTGTGCAAGCGTTTTATTAAATAGGAAAATAATAATTTTATTTCCCTATATAAGTAAATATGGGTAAAAAAATTATAATTATATACGATATAGACAAATAAAATGTTTGTTCAATATATATTATCAATATAAATAGTGATATCTAAATATTACAACACGATATAATAGCTGATGATAATATCCGTAGGTCACCCCATGTTTATATGCGGGAATAGGTGAGGTGCTTTTTAAGGATTAATTTTCAGTGTCAGGAAACCTTGTGTCCCTTCTTTTAAGCAGTTTCTGGATTACTTCCTCAAGAAATATAAAAAAGAGGGTTCGTGATTTTTCATAGGGCTTAAGGTGCGAGGGCTGCGGGGTCGGAGAGAGCCAGAAAATCCGGTCACACTGATTGAAAAGTTCGGTATTATACTCCTCAACTATAATAGCTACGGTGCATCCGTGCCTACTGGAAGAGGTGTAGACATCCTGAAATGAGTGGAAACGTCCTGTTTCCGTGAGAATGAGCAGAAGGGTGGACTCATCTACCATATTGTCTATGGCCACCTCATCCGAAATTGCAAGCACCATTTTATCTGAACAGTTACGGAACCGGTATTCGAAGTACTGGGCGCAGAGCATGGAGGGACCGTACCCGAAGAGAATAACCTTCTTATGCGTATCGATAAGCTCGAGCAGTTCGTCGATCATAGCCGGGGCAAAAGCATCGATAAAAGCCCTGATTCTCTTCAGTTCATCGGACTGCCGGCAGTGCTCAATCTCTCGACCGTATAAAAAATCGAGGTACTGTTTGTAGTTTTTAAAGCCCAGCTTCTTCACAAATTTGGAAATTTTAGAAACCGAGCACTGGCACAGTTCCGCGGCTTCATGTATTCGTATCTGTTCTTTATTTTTACTGAGGAGCAACAGCTGTTCGTGTATTCTTTTTTCCAGAGGATTCAGACTACTTACATCTATACTTGTCATGTGGGCAAATTGTAAGAGAATAAGGATAATCTGTACATGGTTCATCCCGCACGCAGGGCCAATGTTTCTATAAAAAGTGGAAAAATTTCCTAAAATACTGAGAAACTTAGAAACCTGCGGAAAAATTTCTTTTCAGATGTTGACGGTTCACTGTTTGCCCCGTACACTTTTTCCAGCTATCAAACTGTGGAAGGAGACGAGTATGAACTCAGAAATAATATTAGAAGAAGTCCGGAAGCTGCTGACGCCGGAACAGGTGAACACGGACCGAGAGACCCTCTACGATGCATCAGCGGACCGTTACAAAAAATATGCCAAGGCCCGAGGGGTGCTGGATGTGCCGATGCCCCTCGCGATTGTGTATCCTAACTCCACCGAGGAGGTGAGCCGGCTTTTGCAGTTCTGTAACGAAAACCGAATAAATGTGATTCCCCGGGCGGGCAAAACAGCCACCGAAGGGGGCTTGGAGAACTGGAAGGAACAGACGATAGTGATCGACGCACTCAAATTGGATAAGATTATCAAGGTAGATACTTACAATATGCAGGCCACCGTACAGGCCGGAGTGGCCCTTCAGGATCTGGAAGATGAGCTGAGAAAAGAGGGCTTTACCACCGGACACTCCCCACAGTCCAAACCGGTTGCCAAACTGGGCGGCCTGGTGGCCACCAGAAGCATCGGCCAGCTCTCCACCCTGTACGGTGGAATCGAGGATATGGTGGTAGGTTTGGAGTGTGTCTTCCCCGACGGTCATGTTTCCCGCATTAAGAATGTCTCCAGACGGGCCGGCGGGCCGGATATACGGCATATCGCCATTGGAAATGAGGGGACTCTCTGCTACATCACGGAGGTCACGGTAAAGTGCTTCAAATTCTACCCGGACAACAACCGCTTTTTCGGGTATCTTGTCAAAGACGTGGAGTCCGGTATAAAGGTTCTGCGAGAGGTGATGGTAAACGGCTTTCGTCCCTCCGTCGCGCGCACCTATTCGGAGGAGGACGCGGCCCAGCACTTTTACCATTTCCATAAGAACAAATGCGTGCTGCTGTTTATGGCCGAAGGTCCGGAAGGTATTGTTGACGCAACCTGCCGGGGTATTGAAGCTGCGGCGGAAAAGTTCAAAGATGGAATTATCGAACAGGTCGATAGTAAGTACATCGAGGATTGGTTCAATAACCTGAACTGGTCGCAGCAGGATATCGACGATGAATACGAAGGGATGAAGGAACATGATTCCCACGCCGGCTTTACCACTGAAATATCCGCCGACTGGGAGACCATTCCCAAAATCTACAACAGCGTAATGAAACGCGTGCGGGAGGAGTACCCCCGGGCCCACGAGCTGACCATGCTGGGCGGCCACTCCTCACACAGTTATATCAACGGTACCAACATGTACTTTGTGTACAACTACGATATTCACTGCGCGCCGGAGGATGAGATGCGGGTTTACCACCATCCTATGCAGAAACTGATTGTGGAGGAGACCCTCAAATTTGGAGGTTCCATGTGTCATCATCACGGCATAGGGAAGTTCCGCAGCGAGTGGACCATGGATGAGCACGGCTCGGCCTACTATATGCTCGAAAAACTGAAAACGGCCTTCGATCCTAATGGTATAATGAACTTCGGCACTATTTTCCCCCAAGAGGGAGGCAGGAAGTACCTGACTTGAAGATAATCTGCGTGGTGAAGATTGTCCCCGATG
>CAZAMY010000458.1:0-2850 GCA_964485995.1 uncultured Sediminispirochaeta sp. | reverse complement strand
CGCCCTGGAACGGGACCTGCAGGACAACCGCCCGGCGGTCGCGCTTTCACCGCTTTCGGCGGTGTGTACCCTCAATATTCACAACGATTCACAATCGCTGCTCGATTTTCAGCGCATGGCCCTGCATGCGGAGTACCTCTCGATTTATACCGACGGGCATTCGTTGTATACCAATGAAGTCTCGGTAAAGTTCAACGGGGTAGATCAGATCAGCCAACTGAAGTACTCTCCACGCGCCCCCAAATGGAGCGGTTCGCCCAGCCGATTAAAAGGGCCGCATGAACATCCAAACAAGAGCCTTCTGAAGAAGAGCTTCTATTTTATTAAATCCTTGACGGAGATGTAGAAGGGTAAGGGAATGGAATTTTTCAGTAACGATATAATATCTCGTTATTTTACAACGGAGACGCTGTTTCAGCTTATACGGATTGCTGCCATTATCCTGGCTGGATATCTCATAGCCCGTATTTTAGACATTGTCATTCGGCGGACCATAACCCGTAACGCTACAGACCAGTCAAAGGCTCTGTTTCATAAAACCATCATGTACGGCGCCTGGATACTGATAACTTTTCTGGTATTGAGCGAGCTGGGAGTCAAGTTGTCGGCGCTGCTGGGAGCTGCCGGAGTGCTCGGTATAGCCGTTGGTATTGCATCACAGAAGAGCCTGGGAAATATTATCAGCGGTTTTTTCCTAGTTTCTGACAAGACATTCGAAGTCGGCGACGTGATTACGATTGGTACTAAGACCGGGGTGGTGCACTCGCTCGATCTGCTCTCAATCAAACTACGGACCTTTGACAACACGCTGATTCGCATTCCCAATGACTCGATAATCTCGACCGAGATTACCAATATCACCCGTTTCCCCATACGAAGGATGGACTTTACGCTGAATGTGGCGTACAAGGAGCATCTCCCGAGGGTGAAAGAGCTGTTGCTCGAAATAGCCCGCTCCAATCCGCTCTGTCTAGATGAGCCCGAGCCCTTTTTTCTGTATAAGGAGTTCGGTTCATCCGGGGTGGAACTGCTGTTTGCAGTTTGGTTTGAGAAAAGCAACTACGTAGATGTAAAGAACAGCGTATTCGAGGAGATCAAACAGCGGTTCTCTCATGAGGGGATCGAAATACCGTTCCCGCATATCTCGCTGTATGCAGGCTCGGATTCACAACCCCTGGCGGTGCGCCTGGAGCGTGAATCCGGCTCTTAAAGAGTGTAACTAAGGTAACTATCCCGTTATTGTATAGCCCGCAAGGCTTGGGCGATATTCAGCAGATGATCGCCTATTTTTTCAATATGCCGTACCATATCCATGTACAGGAGCTCAGCTTTTACGTCTGAGCCGGCCTTGATGCGTTTTCGGGCCGCTTTTTGCAGGGTGTTCCGGTAGCGGTCAACCTCTTCTTCCAAAGCTATCGCCTGACGCATTTCTTCCGAACTCAGGTGTTGGTTCATGTGTTTTATGATGAAACCGAGATACTCCTGAACCGTCTCTAAGTAGGGGCGAAGATCGTCCAGAGCGTCCTGGGAGATAAGGAGTTCTTTATCGTACCGGCGTTTAGAGAGTATCAGCAGGTTGAAACAACTGTCTCCGATGCTCTCGAGCTCATGAACAATGCGCATGAGGTGATTCACGTTTTCCGCGCTCTTGGTTTTTAGATTTTCCATTGACAGGTGCGCGAGGAAAGCGGAGAGCTCCTCCTGCATACGGTCGGTCAGCTCCTCCTTAGAGGCCAGCTCTTCAACCTCGGACTTCAGCTTTTGTTCCGGATGTTTGAAGACATATACGAAAGAACTGAACATCTGCTGGGTTATCTCGCCCATTTTTCTGATTTCAGATTTAGCGGTAAGCAGGTTCAGTTCGGGGGTGTCCTGCATTGAATAGGAGATATAGTCCAGCTTGTATTCGTGAGGCTGGGCCTTTTCAGCCGGGGGCAGTGGAACCAATAATTTTACTATCCGCTCTAACCAGTTGACAAAATTGATGAATATCAGGGTATTGATGACATTAAAGGTGGTGTGAAACATGGCCAAATGCGAAGTTATTCCGGCTTGGGACTCCATAGATCCGGGAACCAGGCTGTCAACCAGGGAAATGATCGGAAAGAAGAGAAACTGCAGCCAGATAATACCGATAATATTGAACATCATGTGAGCCGTAGCGGCCCGTCGGGCGTGAACGTCAGTGCCGATTGAGGCAATCATGGCGGTGATGGTGGTTCCGATATTTTCACCGAGCACCATCGCGGCGGCATTCGGGAAATCAATCCATCCGGAAAAAGCCATGGTCAAGGTGATGGCCATTGAGGCGCTGGAGGACTGTAAAACGACCGTAAGGCCGGTCCCGATTAATATGAATAGAAACCGGGAAAATATTCCGTAGTCGGTGAGATTGGTGACAAATTTCAATGATTCTGGATGTGCGTCGATTTCAGGCACCGATGCCTTCAGGAATGAGAGCCCCAGGAAGAGCAGGCCGAAGCCTACCAGAGTTTCTCCCCATTCGCTCTTTTTGATACGCTTCCAGAAGATGAGCGGCAGTCCCACTCCGATAGCCGGCAGGGCTATTGCCGATATGTTGAACTTGAAGCCAAATATCGCCACGATCCAGCCGGTGACGGTGGTTCCGATATTCGCTCCCATGATTACGCCGATGGCCTGCCCCAGGGAGAGCAGCCCGGCGTTTACGAAGCTGACAACCATTACTGTAGTAGCAGAAGATGACTGAATAATGGCTGTCATTCCAAAGCCGGTAGCTACACCGGCGAATCGGTTGCCTGTCATGAACTTCAGAATAGCCTGAAGCTTGTCGCCGGCGGCCTTCTGAATACCGTCGCTCATGGTGCGCAT
>CAZAMY010000457.1:0-2857 GCA_964485995.1 uncultured Sediminispirochaeta sp. | reverse complement strand
GGCGGTGGTGGTGTGCCCGGTTAGTACTTTAGGAAACTGGCAGCACGAAATAGAGACATTCACACCCTGTTTTAAGGTGGTAATTCATGCCGGTCCGCAGCGTACAAAAGACACCCGCGGGCTGCGCAGCTATGATATTGTGCTGGTCAGTTATGCTACTCTGCTGCGGGATGTCGAACTGTTCAGAGAACTGGAGCCGCACTACCTTATTCTAGATGAAGCTCAGGCCATCAAGAACCCGAAAACCAAACGCCGAAAAGCGGTAGTTTCTATCCGGGCAGCCCACCGGCTGGCCCTCACCGGTACTCCCATGGAAAACGGAACCGTCGAACTGTGGTCGCTGTTCGATTTTCTTATGCCCGGCATTTTAGGCCGCCGGCGCAGCTTTTCCCGCCGGTACGGCTGTGATGATTTATGTGATACCTCAGAGTTAGAATCTAATCAGCGGCTTGCGGCACTGCGGCAGGTCCTGCGGCCGCTGCTGCTGCGTCGGACCAAGGCGCTCGCGGCGCCCGAACTGCCGCCGCGTGAGGAGCAGGTGTTGTACTGCACCGCCGGTCGGCGGCAGGCACGAGTCTACGAGTCGCTGCGCCTGAGGTTTGCCGCTGAGGTGGAGAGTTTGATGAGAAGTGGATTGTGCGGAGCAGCGGCTCTGAAGATACTGCAGGCGATGTTGCGCTTGCGGCAGGCGGCCGTTCATCCCGGGCTGGTCGATTCGGAGTTCTCGGATGTGCCGAGTGCCAAAATTGAGCTGCTCCACGACCGAGTGGTCGAGCTGAGCGCGGAGGGGCAGAGCGCCCTAGTTTTCTCGCAGTTTACCGGTGTCCTTGATGAGGTTGCTCTGCGACTGGAGGGTACCGGAATCCGGCTGTTCCGGCTGGACGGCTGCACCCCGCAGCAGGAGCGGGATGCGCAGATAGCAGGGTTTCAGTCAGGCGATTCGAGCGCGGTTTTTCTGATAAGCCTGAAAGCCGGCGGAGTTGGTATTAACCTGACCGCTGCAGACTATGTGTTTCTGCTGGACCCCTGGTGGAACCCAGCCGTTGAAGCGCAGGCCATTGACCGGGCGCACCGCATCGGGCGGAGCGGGACGGTGTTCGTCTACAGGCTTATAACAGCCGGAACCATTGAAGAGAAAATCCTGCGCCTGCAACACAAGAAACGCAGGCTGACCGATGCCATTATCCGCGGAGAAAGCGGCATGCTGTGCGAACTGTCGGCTGCTGACATCCGCAGTCTCTTTGAGGCTGTGTTGTGATTGAAAAAAAAATAAACAGGTGGAAATCGACTTTAAGGTATCGTACACTTATAAAAAAGGCGAGCCGTCTATGGATAGTAAAAAGAAGCAGACCCTAAAGTTATTGTGTTCCATTCTAGTTATGGTAGTGGTCCTTGGATTGTGTAATTCCTGCCAAACTGCTGGACGCGGGCCGCGGGAGACCGCACCCCAGAAGGTACAGCCGGCCGAGGCGCCGCGGAATATCGACACGGCAGTGAAGGAAAATCCCCGCAAGAACCTGCCCTATCTGATCGAGTATATCCGCGAGAATTCTGCAGATGAGGCTGAAATGTTTCGGTATGCCCACGATTGGGTGGCGCAGAATGTGGCCTACGATGTGGAAGCCCTGCGTGGTGAGAGCCGCAAAGTTACCGATGCCTATGGGGTGCTGCAGTACGGTAAGTCGGTCTGTGCCGGCTACTCGAATGCCCTGCAGCTGCTGTGTGACGAGCTCGGTATTGAATGCGTGACCATTTCGGGGTACGGCCGCGGGGCGAGTTTCGATCCATACCGTGAAGAACAGATGACTGCACCGCGGTCTAATCACGCCTGGAATGCAGTTAAGCTGGAGGGCCAGTGGCATCTGGTGGATGTAACCTGGAATTCCGGGCATGTGCGCGGCGGAAAGTTCCAGCCAAATTTTAATCATCACTACTACAAAATACCTCCGCGGCAGTTCGCCTATCGCCATTTCCCGCTTGAAGAAAAATGGCAGCTGTTGGATGAGCCGCTCGATTTCAAGAGCTTTATCGCGCAGCCGCTGCTGCGGGGCCGCTTTTTTACCTACGGGTTCCGCCAGCGTAATGAGTATGAAAAAATAATCCTTGTTGAAGACAATGATCATGAGCTGCAGTTCAGCGGCGGCCCGGAGATGTTGATGTCTGCCCGGCTGGTGCCTTATCCGGACCAGAGTGAGGATCTCCAGGGTTATGAGATGATTACGCGCGACTCTGAAGGGACGCACACGGTCCATGTGCGTTTTCCCGAGCCGGGCCGGTATCGTTTGATGTTGTTTGCAAAGCAGCAGAACGACCGGGGCAGCTATAGTTCGCTGGGCAGCTACTACTTCGAGGCGGGCGGAGATGCCCATGACGCCGGCCTCGAAGTAGCCCCGTTTCCCCAGGTGTTCGGACGCTTCAAAGAGTCCGGCATTAGCGATCTGCAGCCGGATAAGGGGGTGCTGCCGCGGGGAGAGCGTCAGCGCTTCTCTTTCACAACCGGAGAGCAGGCAGAGTACTATCTGTTCGCCGGAAGCTACGGTCATTTTCGCTTCGATATGAATAAGGATACCGGCACATACGAACTGGAGACCAGCTTACACGGCGATGAGGTGTACCTGTCGAAGAAGGTGAACAACCGGTTCTATCATCTGGCCAAGTATCGGTTGGAGTAGGGGCCGGTTCTTGGTGTTGTCCTCTGTGTTTTTGGATTTGACAAGTGGTCTATTTGATTAGATACTACTACACAAAGTGGAGCACGTGATGTTACAGATTAGCATCTCTGATTTGAAGGAATCCAACCTCTTTCTCAACGATTTGTACCAGAATGTGACCTCAGCCATTTTTCTCGCCGACAGCG
>CAZAMY010000456.1:0-2863 GCA_964485995.1 uncultured Sediminispirochaeta sp. | reverse complement strand
TCGACGGCTGTTCGACCTTCCAGAGCTTTTTCCAGATCGTCTTTCCGCTGATGCGAACTATGGTGGTCACCGTAATCATACTGCAGACCCTGTGGATCTGGAACGACTTTCTGCTGCCCCTGCTGGTGCTCTTCGACGAGAGCATCCGTACTATTCCACTGGGTATTTTCAGCTTCTTCGGTCAGTACCTGAACCAGTGGGACTCGGCTCTGGCAACGCTGATTATGGGTATGATTCCGATAATCATTTTCTTTCTGATTCTGCAGAACTACATCATCAAGGGAATAACCGCCGGATCGATAAAGTCTTAGGCTTGGCCTTGGGCTTGGCCTTGGCGGCGCCCCCGTTTTCGTTTAGGATTCCTGCATGGCACAGAATCGAACCTTCAGCCGTGCAGGGATCTTTTTTTTCGTGTTTCTGCTGCTGCACTTTCTCTACGATTTCATTCCCCACCCGGTCGTCGGCACCTTTTCCGGTACCAGCGAGGCGGTGTTTCAGCACCTGAAGATGGGTTTTTACGCATATCTGGCCGCCGGCCTGCTCGAATCGCTGCTGATTCGGGCCTACCGCCCGCTCCTCGCGCCACGGGTGCTGTTTCCGCTGCTGGGGACCGCGGTGGTGGTCCCCTGGATGCTGTTTCTGCTGTACTACCTCTTGCCGGCCTTTTTCGGTGACGTGGAAAATATGGTTTTTCACGTAACTTATTCAATATTTATTACGTATATCGCCGGTGTTTCTGCGGCGGTCGTTCGGGATGAATTGGCTACCGCCCGGCTGTCGCCGGGTTTTAGAGTCGTGATTTTGATCCTGTCGGCGGCAACCCTGGTGATCATGCTGACCTTCAACAGCGCTGCCCCGCCGCTCGATCTTTTTGAATTACCTTGAGGGAAGTACCCGTCGAATAGTCCATAGGGCTACCAGTCCAGTTACGGTGTAACTGAAGGCGATGGCGGTGAACACCCCGGCAGTCCCGAACAGGTACGAACCCAGCAACGCGAGCGGTACGGAAAGTCCGAACATTTCGAGCACACTGAGGCCGGCCGCCTGCAATGGGCGTTTCATTACATTCAAACCGGCACTTACCACCAGATAAAACCCCTGGGCCGCATAGGCGAATGACACGATCCGCATGTAGAGGGCCGCCGTAGCGACCACCTGGGGGTCGGCGTTGAATATGGCGGCAATCCTGCCGGCCAGCAGCAGATAGGTACAAAAGAGGACCCCTCCCACGTAAAGGGAGAAGTGCCCGCTGGTGGTAAAACCGGCTTTTACGCGCTCGAGCTTGTTGGCCCCGAGATTCTGGCCGATGAACGGACCGACTACCGAGGAGAGAGCGTTCAGAGCAGCCAGGGAAAAGAACTCTATGCGGGAGGCAACCCCGTACCCGGCTACCGCCGCCGCTCCGTACGAGGCCACCACCCGGGTAATGAAGCCGTTGCCCAGCGGTATAATCATCTTGGTGGCGGCATTGGGAATACCGATGTGCAGGATCTCCATCCACGACTGCCGCACATCGCTGGGCTTCGGCAGGTTGTAGGCCAGCAGTTTTTCTCTCACTACCAGCACATACATGGCGATCAGGAAGGTCAGCCCCCGGCCGATCAGGGTGGCCAGGGCGGCACCCCGTATCCCGAGTGCGGGAAACGAACCGAGCCCGAAAATGAAAAGCGGATCCAGGACAAGATTGGCCCCGGCCCCCAGGACCATGACCATGCCCGGTGTTTTCGAATCGCCGGTGGCCCGTATAATGTTGTTGCCCACCATCGGTACCACAACAAAGATCATGCCGTAATACCATACCCCCATGTACTCTTCTATGTAGTCGAGCACCACCCCCTGAGCCCCCAGCAGGCCGAACAACGGACGGATCGTCAGCAAGCCCGCTGCGGCGAAGAGCCCGACCACTAACAGGCCGAGAAAAAGGCTGTCCGTGGCCAGACGGCGCACCCGGGCGTAGTTTTCGCTGCCGATGGCCCGCGAGACCACCGCCGATGTTCCCATGCCGATACCCTGAGCCAGACTGCTGATGGTCAGCACAACCGGAAACGTAAACGAGAGGGCGGCCAGCTGCTCTTTTCCGAGCCGGCCGACGAAGAAAGTGTCGGCCAGGTTGAAGACGACCATGCTAAGAATACCGAAAATCATCGGCAGGGCCAGGCGCATCAGAGTGCGGCCGACCGGGTCCTGCAGCAGGCGGGTACGGTTGAGTTCCGTATTTTTCATGCCGAACCCTCGATATAGCGGCCCAGCGAGGCTTCGACCTTGCCGAGCAGGCGGAACAGCTCATCCAATTCTGCCGCTGTGAGATCCTGCGCACAGACCTCGGTCACGTGGCGCAGGGTGTCTCTGATGTGCGGCATCACCGCCCGCCCCGCTTCGGTCAGGTAAAGCTGCCGTACCCGCCGGTCATGCGGGGCGGGCTGTCGCTGCACAAAGCCGAGCCGTTCGAGCCTGGCCAGCCCTTTGGCGGCGGTGGCCTTGTCGATGTTGGTCATGCGACTGAGCTCGTTCTGAGTAATTCCGGGGTTCCGGTCAATCAGGTGGAGGAAAAAGTGCGGTCCGCTGCCCACCTCTATGTGCTCCAGCTCGCGCTGTATCATCCAGCGGATATTTCTGGCGATGTGACTTATCAGTTTGCCCAAGGATCGCTGTTCCTGCATATCTGCTCCGGCCTAATAGTTGCATATGCAACTATAAGAGTCAAGACTCTGCCCGCGCCAGGGATCGCAGCGTATACCCCGCAGGGGCCGCCGCCACTTCCGGCCCGGGGCGAACGGCAGCGAGCCCCCGGGCTCGGGGCGGGTGTAAGGCCCCTGGTCGGAGGCTGCGCCTCCTGCTCGGGCATGCATCCGGCCCCGAGGAG
>CAZAMY010000455.1:0-2865 GCA_964485995.1 uncultured Sediminispirochaeta sp. | reverse complement strand
GTACGTGTTGTCTGAAACAACTGCTGCTATAGGAATGCTGTTGAAAAAAAAGCGGTACTTTTCCTCGGTAGATTTGTGTCGATGTTCAGCCCGGTACAAGCGCAGTGCAGATTCTATGCTGCTTATGCCGCTGGGGCTTGCAGCTACTGATTGATCGAGCAGTCCATAGAAGTAGTTTTCGGTCAGTTCCGCGATTACCTGCGGATCCTGTCGGCGGGTAATGAAAACTACTGGTATATGGTAGCGTTCGAAAATTTCTTTTGAGAGGGGTGTCTTGTTATTGTGTCTCTGCTGCAGTTCGAGCTCGACAACTGCGATCTTGGGAACGGTTTTGTGACGCGCGAGTTTCTCGAGGCACTCTTTACCGGTTGCTGCAGTTTCGACCTCATAGCCGTGCAGGCTGAGGTAATTCTGCGTGTGTTGAGTAAAAACGGTGTCAGAGTGAACGAGTAAGAGGCTCGCTTTCACTATTTACTCCTGTGTAAACTGTTTCTCACTCTATAAAATACCACAAAACTCTAAAAAATCAAATAGTAGAATAAAAAAATACGTTGTAAATAGCTCCGATTTGCATTATACCTCAGGGAGAGGAGAAACAAAATGCGCAAAATTCTTACAAGTGCACTCTTCCTGGGAGTAATTGGACTGGTAGCAGGATATTTCTTATTCGGAAAAGTAGGAAATTCGTATATCGGTTTGACTGCGTTGATTGCTCCAAGCGACAACCTGCTTTCACAGCTCGGAAATAAACTGCGCGGGGTAGAGACAATTCGGCAGAATATTCTTTTAGCCGGCGGTGCCGGAGCGGTAATCGGGGCCGTGCTAGGGCTAGTACGTTCCCGCTGACGGCCCCGGAGGGGATATCGACCCCGGGGTTGCCCCTTTTACTTGAGATCACTGCGCAGCGCAGCAGCCCTTTTCAGAAGCCCTTCCAGATGGGTGTGGAGCTGCGGTAGAACCTCGTCTTCGACTCCGTGATACAGGGTTGCGATTTCGCTGATAGAGCGCTCCTGATATGCGGCCCAAAAATCGAAGTTTTTCTGCGTCAGATGCAGGCGCAGTGCCCGTCGGTCTGCATCATCTTTGCGTATCTCCAGAAAACCCTCCCGCTCCAGCGGCCTGGCCAAACGCATCACGTTTTGATGGCTCATCAGCAGGCTTTCAGCCGCCTCACTGACAGTGGGGGCTCGGTGGCCGTACTGCTCAACGGTCGATAGAAGTGTAACCTGCGGAAAGGTGATGCCTGTTTCCGCAAGGCGTTGATTGAGGTAATACTCCCACTGCCGGGCCAACAGCATTACTTCTCTTATAATCGCAGTCTGATACTCATGCCGCTGCATCTGATCCCCTTTCGCGGCCCCGCGCAAGAATGAGCGTGAAGCCCGCGCTTATGATGAGCAGCAGCACTGCGAAGATGAAAGTGCTTTCAATGGTCCAGTTGGGGTCATTGAAGAGGTACATTGCCAGCCCCATCGCATTGACTGCCAGCCCCATGCTCAGAAAAAAGCCGTAGAAGAGCAGCTGAACCGGGAATCCGGTGGCCGGCCGGCTCCAGAGCAGATAGATGCTCAGGAAGCCCAGGGGAATCGTGAATCCGAGATCGAAGTAGCGTACCAGCCAGAAAGCCAGCGGAGAGGCCTCGTAAGCGCGGGTGCTGCCGGTTCGCATTACCTCGAAGACTTCGCCAACCCACATCAGACCGAAGAGAATCAAAAACAGACTAAACAGGATGCTGTAGGGCAGCAGCACTCTGCGGGAGAGCGGCCGGCCTTTGGCTGTTCCCGAAAACTGCCCGAGTGAATCGAACAGCAGCAGGAATCCGCCTATCAGCAGCCCTAAAAATAGAAAGAAGTACTGCTCGCTGTTGCCGGTATAAGCGGGGTGGCTCCACTCCATGCCCATCCCGAAACTGAGAATGGTGTAGATGAGGTAGGGCGGGGTGAGAATCAGTAGATATTTGGCGAGGTCTCTGCCGAGCAGGCGCAACACACCGCCGATTATGCAGATGGGCGCCATGACAAACAGGTTGATCATGTCCTGGCCGATGAACTGATAGATAGCCGACGGCGAGGTTCTGTACTGAATAATTCCCAGCCAGAGCGGCCCCATTGCCGCCATCGCGGCCAGTCCGATTCCCACCGCTACGGCTGCGATTCCGATAAAGACCCGTTCGAATGTGATGTATCCTGCATTCATTGTTGACTCCTATGAACTAATTTTAAGTACTATAGTACCTAAAATAGGTAACTTAGTACTTTTTGTCAAGTGGGTATTGGTAAAAAATTATCGTGTGGCCTATGCGGCCGGTTTTATGGTATCGTATCCGTATGAGAAAACTACACGCCGCAGTGATGCAGGCCGCGCCGGTGCTCTTCGACCGGACGGCCACCGTTGATAAAACAGTTGAGTTGATCGGCCGGGCGGCCCGGGCGGGGGCCCAGCTGATTGTGTTTCCCGAGTCATTCATTCCCGCCTATCCAAGGGGCCTTAGTTTCGGCTTTGTGGTGGGCAGCCGCACCGCAGCCGGACGGCGGGACTGGCAGCGCTACTACGACAACTCGGTGCCGGTGCCCGGGCCGGATACCGAGAGGATCGGCCAGGCGGCCGCCGCGGCCGGGGCCTATGTGGTGATCGGCGTGACCGAGCGGGACCATCTGAACCGCACGCTTTACTGTACCACCCTCTACTTCGGCCCGGACGGCGGGCTGCTGGGAAAGCACCGCAAGCTGAAGCCCACCGGCACCGAACGGCTGATCTGGGGCGAGGGGGACGGCTCGACGCTGACGGTCATCGAGACCCCCTACGGCCGGCTGGGCGGGCTGATCTGCTGGGAGAACTACATGCCCCTGGCGCGGGCGGCGATGT
>CAZAMY010000454.1:0-2874 GCA_964485995.1 uncultured Sediminispirochaeta sp. | reverse complement strand
AAGTTTCTGCAGAAGGACTCGGAAAACTGGCAGCTGCACCCCGGGCTGCGCCCCGGCGCGGATGACCTGCGCATCAGTAAATCGCATGGGAATGCCTTTAGAAATACCGAGCTGCAGTCGGAACTGGAAAAAATTGGTGTACAATCGCTGGTTATCTGCGGTCTGACGACCCACGGCTGTGTAAATGCAACCTGTCTGGGAGCGCTTGCACTCGGCTATCGGGTGATCCTGGCAGCCGACACCCACAGCAGCTATCATAAATCCGCTGCACAGCTGATAGAGGACTGGAACGGCAAGCTAAAAAAAAGCGGAGTCGAACTGGCGACCGCAGGGGATATAACCAAAATACTATCATAAAAAGGAGATCATTATGAAAAGTAGAACTATTGCAAGACCGATTCCACTGGTACTGATGCTTCTACTGCTATGTGCCGGCTGGCAGCTCGAACTAAAAGCCGAAGAACAGTCGCCGCAGCCTTATCAATGGGAGCAGATTGGCAAAATAGCAGAGACCTCAATTGCAGAGCAGGGACTGGCCGGACTGAGCCTTTCAGTTGTATACACCGACCAGCCAATATTTGCCAAGGGCTTCGGTTATGCAGATATAGAAACTCAAACTCCCGTTAGAGCAGATTCTCTATTTCACACCGCTTCGATTTCTAAGCTGTTTGTGGCCACCTCGATAATGCAGCTGGCGGATCGTGGACTTATTGATCTCGATGCGCCGGCTGCGAACTACCTGCCCGGTTTTCCATTCAGCTCTGATCCAGGGACCCCGATATCCATTCGCATGATGCTCTCCCACTCGGCCGGTATTCCGGATGTCGAAGATTATGAATGGGATACACCTGCATATTCGTCCCAGGACGCCCGGCGTTACGTGCGATCGTTACAGGGGATGGAGCTTATCTCCACGCCCGGCGAGGAGTTCAACTACAGCAATATCGCCTTCGATACTTTGGGGCAGGTTATTGCTGAGGTGAGCGGGCTCAGCTTCGAGGAGTATGTGCAGACCCGTATTTTATCCCCCCTGCAAATGGATTCCAGCAGTTTTTTGTATGCAAATTTTAAGGGTCCCCGCCTGACAGCTCCGCATATAAGAAATGAGGAGAACGGGCAGCTGCAAAAACATCCGGTGTATCCGTACAACCGGATTCACGCGCCCAGTTCCACTCTCGCTTCGAACGCCAGGGACATGGGGCGCTGGATGCTGGCAAACCTGCAGAGGGGTGAGCTGAAAGGGAACAGGATACTGCCCGCAGCGACCTACCGGCAGATGTGGCAGCCGGAAACCGTGATTAATGGGGAAAACTGGGTAGGCTTATCCTGGTTCCATACAAGCTATAAAAATGAGGATCTGTTTTATCACTCGGGCGGAGATACCGGCTACAGCGCTGTATGCATTCTGGTACCTGATAAACAGCTCGGTGTAACCGTAATGACCAACACCGACCAGGCCAAAGTGGTCTCAATAGCACTGAAGATAATTGAACTATACTAAACTCCGCGGGATACGGGTATCCCAGCTGCGGCTGTAGACGCGGCTGGGCCCTTCGTAGGCATCCAGGTCGGCCCTAATTCTAAACTCCTTTTCGTTGGAGGTGAGCAGCGTGCGGGTGATGGTGCGGATCTGCCAGTCCTCGCGCTTGAAGCTGCGCTGCCAGAGGGTTTCCCCGGAGACCGAGTTGTACTCGTCGGTGCAGTAGGTGTATGTTTCGCGGGTGCGGGAGCTTATCTCCAGGTTGATGTCGTCGTAGCGGGTGGTGCCGGTGTCCAGGATTACCTCTAGCTTAGAGATATCCTGGCCAAGGTCTCTGACAACCCGCCACGACTCTTCGCCGGGGCGCAGCAGAGTGATGGCCAGCGGCGGGGCTCCTTCCGCTTCTTCGAATGGGCGCAGGTGCTGGTCTGAATCCTGGGGTTGGCGGACCGGCAGGAGGAACGAGCTGCGGCCGGCGTAGATGGTCAGCTGCACCGGTTCGGGAGGCGGCCAGGCCAGCGGCCAGTAGCTGGTGGACAGCGAGAGGCGCAGGCGGTGGCCCTTGGGGAAGCGCTGGGCTACGCCGTTGAGGGCGACTACGGCCCGGTAGCGGAGACCCGGCTCGAGGGGGCTGGGGTTCTCGTGACTCTCCCGGTGGCTCAGGTTCAACAGGCCGTAGGTAACCCGGGTGGCTTTATCATCCGGGGCTACATCGGACAGGCGGGCGGCTACCATGGCCACCGGGCGGTTGGAGGCCAGTTCGAGCTCGACAATCGGCGATCCGAAAATTTCCAGATCCTCGGGGAGGACCTGACTTTGAAACACCAATGCCCCGCCATCCTCCTGACGCTGATCGTGGGGCAGATCGGGGGGTGCCTGGTAGCTGCACCACTTGCCGGCGAACAGTCCCACCGAAAGGGGTGACTGTATGGTGAGCGCTTTTTCGGGGACTTTTTCGTTGACCGGCCCCAGGCGGCCGCGATCAAGGATAAACACCTGCTCGCGGATGTGGGGGCTGGGCCATGACTCCTCGGCAATCCAGCGGCCCGGGCGTTCGCGGTAACTGGTGGTGGGGGGAACACTCTCCTGCATCCATACGCGAAACATTGGTTCGCTCTCGATACCGTTCTGCTCGCCTTTCAGCCAGCGATCCCACCAGCGGCGAACCTCCTGCAGAAAGCCGATAGCCGGGCCGGGAACCCCTTCGTGGGGATATTTGTGGCTCCAGGGGCCGATCAGGCCTTTGCGCGGAACCGACAGGTGCTCCATCAGGCGAAAGACGGTGTTGGAGTAGCCGTCGGCCCAGCCGCTCACGGCCATGACCGGGCATTTTATGGCGGAGTAGTCTTCACAGACCGAGCCGTGCTTCCAGTACTCGCTGCGGTGGGGGCGGC
>CAZAMY010000453.1:0-2890 GCA_964485995.1 uncultured Sediminispirochaeta sp. | reverse complement strand
GAATGAAAGTGTGGCTGCGGACGCGGACATCTGCATAATACGCGCACTCAAGTACATCACCAGACCGAGTTCGGCAATAATTAGACCGAAAAAGAGAAAGGGGCTGCCTGCAAGGGTTCGCATGATCGCCTGATTACCGGACACCCCGACTGCAATAACCCCGGTCAGTGCTAAACCGGCCGTCATCCATAGATACACATTTCGCAATATATTTCTCTCGCGCACGCGGGGTATACTCAAAAACTCAGCTCTGCTCTGTGCCATTGTTCCCTCCTGATCACACAGTTTTTTCGTATTAAAAATCGCACTATTGCTGCAAAAGGTCAAGTATTACCTTGGGTAGCGGTACTTTCTCTTATATACTCACTTAGTGTAATGGGTGACGACTTATTTTCTTCACAGACCGATCAACGCAACCAGCCGCTGGCCTATCGTATGTGTCCGCGCTCCCTCGACGAATACATTGGGCAGGACCATATTGTCGGGCCGGGACGACTGCTGCGCAGAGTAATTCAGGCCGACCGGATCTCCTCGCTCATATTTTACGGGCCTCCGGGAACCGGGAAAACCTCGCTGGCCAAAGTTATTGCCCGCACCTCCCGCAGCGCCTTTATGGCCCTGAATGCGGTGCTGACCGGAGTAAAAGACCTGCGCGAAGCCATCAAGGACGCACGGGAGAAGCGGGATCTGTACGGAAAGCGGACCATTCTGTTTATCGATGAGGTACACCGCTGGAACAAAGCCCAGCAGGATGCCCTGTTGCCGTGGGTGGAGAACGGTACGGTCGTTCTGATCGGAGCCACTACCCAGAACCCCTATTTCGAAGTGAACTCGGCCCTGGTAAGCCGCAGTCGAGTTTTCCAGCTGACGCCGCTGACCGAAGATGATCTGTATAAGGTGGCCCGGCAGGCGCTAAAAGACAGTGCCCGCGGATACGGGGTGTATGCAATCGAGTTCGAGGAGGGAGCGCTGGAGCACCTGGTGAAAGTGGCCGGCGGAGATGCCCGCAGTCTGCTCAACGCCCTCGAACTGGCGGTCGAGACTACGCCCGATCACTTTCCGCCGGAAGCCGGGCAGCACATTTATATCAGCATGGATGCGGCCGAACAGAGCATCCAGAAGAAGGCGGTGCTGTACGACAAAGAGGGCGATTACCACTTCGACATCATCAGCGCCTTCATCAAATCGATCCGCGGCAGCGACCCCGACGCTGCCCTTTACTGGCTGGCCAGAATGGTGCATGCCGGGGAAGATCCGCACTTTATTTTCCGGCGGATGCTCATATCCGCATGCGAGGATGTCAGCCTGGCCGACCCCCACGCCCTCGGCGTGGTGGAAGCCGCGGCGGCGGCCTTCGACCGGGTCGGGTTGCCGGAGGGGCGCTACCATCTGGCCCACGCCGCTCTCTACCTGGCCACCGTGCCCAAGAGCAACTCTACGCTCGGTTTTTTCGATGCACTGGCTGAAGTGGAACGCCAGGGCAGCCAGGATGTTCCCAACCACCTCAAAGACGCCAACCGCGACGCAAAGGCCTTCGGCCACGGTCAAGGGTATCTGTACCCGCACGCCTACCGCGATCATTGGGTGGCCCAGCAGTATCTGCCGGCGGGGCTGCAGGGCAAAATATCCTATCACCCTTCCACCCAGGGCTACGAACAGCAGGTGCAGACACAGGTAGCCCGCCGTCGTGAGGCTCAGCTGTCGGCCTCGCTCTCGCAGGAGCATACCGAGGTGCTCAGTTATTCACCGCCGGACAACACACGCGAGCAGTGGATTAACCGGGTCGTGGAGAACCGCAGTTCAACTCTCGAGGCGGTGCGGGCGGCGGTATTCTCCCGTATAGAGCCGGCCCGCCACCACCGGATATGTGTCGTGCCTGCCGATGACGGGATACTGCTGTGGGAGGCCCTGCGACGGGTGCCGGAAGGCGGGGTGACCGGCTTAGTCTCATCACCGGATACCCTCGAGATACTCCGCCACTATTCCGCACAGCTGGAGGAGGTAGAGCGGCCCCTTCTGTTCCACGGAACCCCGGAGCAGTATCTGACCGCTGTGGAGGGCGGCCCCATCTCCGATTCCGGACCGCCCTCTGAGCCGGACTATCGACCGGACCACTTCGAGTTCGTCATAGGCCGCAACTACAGCAGCCGCACTGCCGACAAACAGGCCGCCCTGCAGCCGTTGTACCGCCTGCTGACCCCAGGGGGCGGTCTCCTGCTGGCCGAGGCGGTTCCGCTGCGGGCCCAGCGCCTCTCGGAGCTGATCGCGCAGGCCGGACGCACATTATCCCCCGAACTGAACGAAGTGCTGGTGGACGTGGAAACAAAACTCTATTCCGAGCGCCGCAGCGATCTCCTGGCCTGGGACATACCCGACCTGGAGGCCGGTGCCCGGGCGGCCGGTTTCGATGCGGTGGAGACGGAAAGCCAGACAGTCAAGGAGCAGCGCTACATCCGCAGTGCCGATATTCAGCGCTGGCTGGCCTCCGGTAAATCGGCCGATACTCTCGGGGCCTACCTGCATGCGAGCTACCCCGCCGAGACCGCCGAACAGCTCATCTCAGAGCTGCAGGAGCTGCTGAGCGAGCAGAGCGTTGAATGGCACACGACTATCTGCTTTCTGCACGCCCGGCGCTGAGCAGAGCGGCGCTTAAGCCGAGGGGCCGCCATTATTTTGGGTCTTTGTTTCGTGCTTGGCTTGACAAAATTTAAAAAAATGTACACATTACTTGCACACAATTGCGGTGGATATAGTTCAATGGTAGAGCGCCAGATTGTGGTTCTGGATGTTGCGGGTTCAAATCCCGTTATCCACCCCTAAGCGTCCGCGGACGCTTTTATATGCGTCCGTAGCTCAGCTGGATAGAGCGCCGGACTTCGAATCCGTAGGT
>CAZAMY010000452.1:0-2908 GCA_964485995.1 uncultured Sediminispirochaeta sp. | reverse complement strand
ACTGTGTTTGTACGTTATACCAGAAGGTTAGCATAACTGATATGGAAGGAGAAGTACTCGCCAATAAAAGAGTCTTTGGAAATTAGTACTGCTGAAAAGTAATTACCATGCTCTCATCACCGTACCCAGAACCTGCAGTAGTGTTTTCTGTTGAACCATCTTCAATGGCAAACAAAATAGTGTTAGATCGATATTTTATTGCCGCATCAACTGCTGCAGTAATATTCGCATTACCCGCAGCAGCTTGATCATAAGTAAATGTACTTGCGTTCTGATAATCAATTAATCGCAGTCTCTGAGTGTCATCCACGTATTCAAATTCGCCGCTTATTATCGGGTAAGCATACCCGATAACGGCCCCCCCGTTTACTGGTAAATAAATTGTTGCATCTAAACATCTCGCCCTGTCCGGCAGATCGAATTGAAGAACGAGATACCTTGCAAAGCCAAAACTACTTTCAATACTGTACGGATCTCCAGGAGAACCAGTGTAAAGCTCATAATGATAACCACTTGAATCCATAATAAAACCGTTAATCGGTGACATGCTTGGCGACGTTATGGTTGGAATACTACTAGCATCTTGCAGCACAATTTTTTCGTATAATGGTGCATACCAACGCATTCCCTGTTTCGGATATAGTGCAAACCAAACTTCTTCATTTTTTGAAAATTCAGAAATCTCTTTTGAATACAGATGATATTCCTCACTAAAATCAAACCTATATGAACCGCCATATTCGGGTGGTATCAAAGTCGTACGCGAGAGGTATGCTTTATCAGTACTGTAGATTAGAAGTGCTTCATCAATATCAATATTATCCTCATCATAGTAAAAGTTCCTATCGCCTAACCAAGAAAAACTAATTTTCAGTGAATTATCAGTTAACTGCTCGGCAAATAGATTATGTATCTGCTTTTTCCAATCATTACTATTTTCTCTTGTATGCAGCGGACTTATCAAAAAATTGCAACTAGCCAAAAAAATATAGACCATACTAATAGAAAATAAAATTACAGTCTTTTTTCTCATCACCAGTTCCCCGCTAATTCAACATTGATATTCGGAGGAGTACCAAAAGTGACGGATGTGGTTCCAGCCATCTTTAGAAGAATTCCGTTATGACGATGATACTGTGCCTTGGCTAATACCTTGGTTATATCAATTTCTTTAACTCCAGTATCGCCTGAAATTAAAGGATATTCGATTCGTAGGCTTCGATCAACATTGAATTCCGACAATCCAAGTCCTCTATCAATTATAACGTCTCCGTCTGAATCCTCAATATACCCGCGTAAAGGATAAATCAGCAAAGTATCATTTGCGGTAATATTTGAAAACTCTATAATTAATTCTGCCGACATCACAATCTCATCTTCCCAGAAGTCTTGAAAGTAGTAGAGATCTGCCTCGTCACCTGATATATTTCCTATACCTTCTCCTGGGGTTTCCCCTGTGGAAATTGTAGCGGAGATACTATTTGTTGGAGTTAAACCGGTAATAATCTCATAACCAAACCCCTCCATATACCTGGAGGTATACAAAGGCCCGACCCAGCGGCCGTCTTTTTCATGGACATACAATGCGAAGTAGTGTTCGCGGTCGTCCTTCAAGTCTGAAAAAGTTGCTGCCCACAACGGGTTGGTAGTCGGATCCCAGTTTTTTATTTCAAAAGACTTGCCACCGAGACGGCTGGCGGGATAGCTGCCGCGGTTATGTTTGATCACAATTTCATCGTATAATGGTTCGATACCTCGTACCACCCGTTCCAGATCATACCAGTCCCACACTACCCGAATCGTTCCATCATCAATTATCCCAGCTCGTAGCCGCCCAAATCCTTGATCTGGATCATCCGGGTTGAGATTTAGAGCCGGAAGCAGCACAAACGCATCACAGGCTGTAAAAAATGAAATCGATATAAATGCTATACCTGCAAACTTCAAAAAGCTTTTCATACCTATTTTCTCACCTCAAATGAAACAGTGATGCCCCTGGGGGCTGGGGCTACTGCTACGGCAAACGGCACTCCCCTATCCTTCTTAGCAACTTCTCCTCCGGAGCGATTCACAATCGCTTTTGTTGAAAGTACGGCGGCAGTGCTGTACATAGCCAGCGCACTGAGACCAGCAGTAAGAGCATAGGTCTTGTACATCGGTGAGGGATCAGCCTCCGGATTTCCAAAGGGCGAATTGGCTGAAATGGAGGATTCAATAGCTTGGGTGTATAAATTGAGTGCCACCTGGGTGAGAACAGTACCTGCACCGGAAAAGATATTGCTGAGACCCAATTGAAAGCCGGCGGTATCGGAGAGGAGTAGCTGCTCTTTTTCCCCGGGCCAAAAATAGGAAGCTGTAATGCCGATTGCACCCAAAGTCTGCAATGAGAGCGCAGTGTACCTGGAAATTTCATAGAAAAAATGCATGTCGCGGTACTCATCGTATTTTTTGGCAATTTCATCCGGGTTACTGTGTTCACTCATGTAGTCATTATACAGTTCCATGCTGTAAAATCCGATTCCCCCTGAAGCCAGAGAATATACACGACCAGCGAGATAGAGATTATTAGAAATTGCAAGCAACCTACGGGTTCCCTTACGGATGAAAAGCACATCGTCACGAAGATTAAGATACGAATACGCCACTGCTCCCGAGCCGAGACCGCCAATGACATAACTTCCGATGTTGAGGCCGGTATATGCTCCGTGAAAGTGACGGTACTCATCATACGGATTCATCCACAGCACATCGTTCATGTACAGGCTCCAGGATTTAAGGGCGCGCATGTTGGTCTGTATTGCAGCGTCGACAAAGGTATTTGAAAGAAATTGGAATCCATACCCAGACAACATTGAGTACTTCTGTATTTTCCGTGCCCGGGCAATCCGCTGCTCTTCTTTCTCCTTAT
>CAZAMY010000451.1:0-2912 GCA_964485995.1 uncultured Sediminispirochaeta sp. | reverse complement strand
AAATGAGATTTTTTCGGGTCTTCGGTGGTAGTGTTCAACTGCAGAGATGTCCTCCCAACGGCGGCTCATTGTAAACGGCAGCCGTCCGGAAGGATTGACGAGGCCGAAAAGGATGTCACTGATAACTTTGCCGGCGTTCTGGCCCAGATAGAAGGAGTGCAGGATGGCCTTTACTTCGTCAGCCCAGGGGTCGGTACACAGATCTCCGCCGGCTGTGAGAATTACTGCAACATTCGAGTTCAGTTCTTTTACGGCCATAATGAGCTCAGACTCATGGCCCGGAAGCTGCCAGCTGCGGTCATAGAATTCACTCTCGAGCAGATGATCGAAGCCGGTAGCGTAAATTACTGCGTCGGCATTCTCGATTTTCTTCTGTTCAGAGGTCGAGTAGGGCGGTGTACGTGCTTCTATGTATTCAATACTGCAGTTTGGTCCCGCAACCGCACGAAGCCCTTCTAAAATGCTGACCGGCTCGGCTGCTTTCACGTAACTGGAACCACCGCCGCCGGTGTCTGTGTGTGCGGCAGTGCGGCCTGTCACCACTAAGGATTGTAGCTTATCTCTATTCAGAGGCAGTAGCGCCTCATTCTTTAGCAACACTACCGCCTCCTCAGCGGCGGTCTGAGAAGCCTTAGAATTTCTCTGTAGCAAAGAATCGAAGGAGGTGCTGTGCCCAGATTTCCGGCGTTCGCTCACCTGACGATCATACGCCCCGATCTCAAAGCCCAGTTTGAGCAGCCTGCTCACTTTCTCATCGATCTCGTCTACCGCAATACGCCCACGGTACAACTCTTTTTTCAGCCTTTTCATTGTGAACCACTTGGCCTGGGGCATCTCAATATCGAGGCCGGCTTTTACTGCACCGGCGGTACTGTATACCGAAATCCAGTCAGAAATTACTACTCCCTTGAAACCCCACTCGCCTTTGAGTATATCCCTTACCAAGCGGCGGTTTTCACTCATCCAGGTACCATTCACCGGATTGTAAGCCGTCATTACAGCCTGCGTGCCGGCCATTATGACTGTTTTTCTAAAGGCAGGCATATAGAGCTCGCGAAGGGTGGTTTCATCGATATTCGAGCTCTCCCGATGACGGTCATAGTCGGAGTTATTGGCAATATAATGTTTGACGGTTGCTGCGACTCCTCCCGACTGCACGCCGCGGATATAGGCGGTGGCCATCTCTCCCGCTAAATACGGATCTTCGCCCATATACTCAAAATTACGACCGCAGGTCGGTACTCTGGCAATATTGATGCCGGGAGCTAATAGAATAGAAATACCCTTTGCACGGCACTCTTCGGCAATACTCATTGAGGTGGCATGCAACAGGGGCCGGTTCCAGGAAGCTGCCATTGCTACGGCAGATGGATATGAGGTTGCCGGCCCGTGCCCGCGAACACCGGAGGTTGCATCGCTCATCCACACCTGCGGCACACCGAGCCGCGGGATTGCCGGCACTGAAAACTTATCTTGTCCGGAAATAAACCGCAATTTTTCCTCCAGAGTGAACTCGGCCAGCAGCCGTTCTGCCCGTTCCCCTTTTGGATGATTACACGGAGCCCTTTCGTCTAAGGCCGGCAGCTGGTTGCGAATCTCAAGCCTTTCATCCTCGAGTATTCCCCTGGTAATTCTGTACAGGATATTTCTTTTCATGCGATTCATCATATTTCTATTGTGCGGTAAAAATCATCCTAGGGCAAGGATCTTTATTCCCGATTCATTTTTGTATCATAGTGAAAAGATGTGCTATAGTTAGGTATATGAAAGCTCTTATGAATGGAATTCATGGCCGCATTCGTGCAGTCTCTTTGTGTGTGCTCATAGTTGTTCTGACCGGTCCCTTAGGGGCAATTGACTTTGACGGGGCGGAAGTAGATTATTCCCTGCGGATAATCGGGTCTCAGCAGGACGACCTGGACAGCGGCTCTACCGCAGCAGTCTGGTCGAACGTTTTGGCTGCCCGCTTTCCGATTTTGCTGGAGAATGAGAACTTCGCAATTGTTCCGGGAATTTCATTCACCAGCATGTACTATCGATACGATGCACGCAACCAAAGAGCAGTGCCCACCGATGTCGAATGGCGTGAGTTGACAGCCTTAGTCCCTGTGCTGGATTTTACTTTCCGCTGGCAGTTTCTTAGCCGCAGCTGGGGCCGAATTGCAGCGGAAACCGGTCTTGGCTTCCATTTGCCGGTGCCTCTTAAAACCTGGACTACCGGCGCCGGTTCCGAGGAGGATGCCGGAAAGATTACCCCCGCCTTGTATTCCGGCGTGCAGTTTGTGCTGCCCGCGTGTGCACTACAGGCAAATTGGCCTGTCTCGGATAAATTTGAAATCATTACCCGGGTGTCAGGATACATTCCCGTGTACCACTTCTGGGACGGGAAAGGGTTGCCACTAAGCGATGGGCTGGTGACTGGACTACATGTTGGAGCTTTCTTCCCCTTTTAGATATACTGGGTGGGGAAGAGCTCTTTTTGTTCCTCTTCCGAATACGCAACCACTAATGAGCCCAGGGCTACCGTGACCATATCGATGAACACCGCAAAACTGCTCAACAGGGGCAGGATCGGGTAAATGATCAGAAAGCCGTTCTCTATTCCACGGCCGTACAGAGTACACAAAGCCGTGAGAGCAGCGGCAACGCCGAAGCCGGGAACGGTGCTGGTGAGCAGCGAGGCGGCTATACTCACCCCGATGATCCAGGCTATCTCCACGAATTCGATGCCGAGACTGGAATACGACTTGAGAATTACTATAAAGGTGATGCTGCTGACCATGGCGGTACCGGCTTTGGCAAAGAGTGCGAACAGCGGTACGGTTACAGAGCCTATTTTACGGGGGACTCCCAGATTTTCTTTGATATGGGGGATCAACGGAACCAGGCTGAAGTAGCTGTTGCCGGAGAAA
>CAZAMY010000450.1:0-2916 GCA_964485995.1 uncultured Sediminispirochaeta sp. | reverse complement strand
TACTTCTTCAGCCAGTTGCTGAGGGTCTGGTAGTTGGGCAGGCCGAGTAGTTTGGCGGCTTGGCGCTTGTTGCCGCCGGTTTGCTGCATAGCCCGGGACAGGTAGTGCTGCATCAATTCGGATACGACATCATCAATATTGAGGTTCTGATTTAGAGGCCGGTTCAAAAGCTGCGGGGCGGCTGCGGGAGAATCGGAGGCCGTGTCGGGTCGAACCAGTGACTCTTCGAGGAGGCTGCGGTTGATTTCGACGGCCGGGCTCCATAAGCAGGCGCGGGTGAGGGTGTTGAACAGCTCGCGGACGTTGCCGGGCCAGCTGTATTCGCGGATCAGGCGGCGGGCGTCGAGACTCAGCTGTTTGGCGTGCCAGCCCTCGATGCCGGCAAAGCGGGAGTTGAGCTGGCCCAGAAAGTGGTCGGTCAGGGCGTCGATGTCCTGCTCGCGGCTGTGCAGGGGCGGCAGCTTGAGTACGCCCACGGCGATGCGGTGGAACAGGTCGTTGCGGAAGCTGCCGTCGGCCGACTCACGGGCCAGGTCGCGGTTCGTCGCGCTGATGATGCGGAAATCGGAGTGCCGGCGGCGGGTGCTGCCGACCCGCTGGAATGATTTGTCCTGCAGAACCCGCAGCAGCAGGACCTGCACATGCAAGGGCAGTTCCCCGATTTCATCCAGAAACAGAGTGCCGCCGTCGGCGGCCTCGATGTAGCCCTGCTTGTCGGCGGCGGCACCGGTAAAGGCGCCTTTTACATAACCGAAGAGCTCGGATTCTACCAAGCCCTGGGGCAGGGCACCGCAGTTGACCGATATGAAAGGGCCGTCGGCCCGGCCGGAGGCGTTGTGGATGGCTTTGGCAAACAGCTCCTTGCCGGTCCCCGATTCCCCGAGCAGCAGCACGGGCACATCGAACAGGGCGATGCGGCGGGCTCGGTTAACGGTTCGCTGCATGATTTCTGAGTGATGGATGATTTCGTCGAAGGCCGGGGTTGCCGGGAGCATTTCGTCGGGCATGGCCAGGAGTTTTTCGCTGGCCCGGGCCTCGGCTGCCCGGCGAGGGCGGTATTCGGCCAGGATGTCGAAGGGGAGATCCACCGTGCGCACCCCCTGCTCCCGGCTGGTTTCGATCAGACGGGCCGGGAAAATGCTGCTGGCAATCAGGATCCAGGTGGCCGCCATGGCCGGGGTACCGGGGCTGAGGTGGAAGGTGATGCCCGGGGCCGAGTAGCGGGGCTGTGATCCGGCGGCCGGACCTGTCTGGGCGGTGCCGGGCCCCTTAGGCTGGGAGGGCCCGTTCTGATGCGGCTCAATTCCATTTAAAACCTCAACCGCGTGCTCGTAGATTTCGGCAAACTCGGTGGGCGAACTGAGCTGCACCGGGTGTGTCGAGACCTCGAGGTCCGCATGGCGCTGCTGCAGCCAGGCGACGTAGGCGGCGGTTTCGGCCTGCGAATAGTTGGAAAGCAGAGTGAGGGACTCGTAGGGCTCGGAGGCCAGGGCCTGGGCGATGGGGCCGGCGCCGACCCCGGGTTCGTTCTGGGAGGCGCGGATATCGGTGCGCCCCAGCCAGGCGCATAATCGCGGTGGGTTCAACTGCATAGGAAAATAGTATAACAAATTTTGTAAGGACACAAGAAATTTTGTAATACCGGTTGTAATGCCGGTAGATGCACAGGGGCCGGCGGCTTCGGCGGCTGCCGGGCGTAGTATGCGGGTAAAGCTGCCGCGCGGCGCCCCATTCACATCACCACTCCATAGAGGTCCACCGGGTCGTTCAGGTCCCAGAGGGTCCAGTTGCTGCTCATGGCATCGGAGAAGCGGCCGATGGAGTCGTAGTCGATGGGTATCCAGTAGCCGGGCCGCAGGTAGGCGGAGGTGTAGGCGGCTTCGGTCAGGCGGCCGCTCCCGCCGGCGCCGGCCACGTGGATGTAACCGTAGCCGTTGATCGGGCGGGCCGACCAGACCATAGCGATGGCGTGCCCGCTGCCGGAGCCGGGAGGAAAGAAACTGGCCACCTTGCAGTTCCAGCCCCAGAACTCCAGCAGACCGCAGGTGTACAGGGCGAAGTCTTCGCAGTCGCCGCCCCGCTGGGCTAAAAACTCATTCGGGGGTAGGGCGCGCTGGTTGGCCCGGTAGGTGAACAGCCGGTAGGTCTGCCGCTGAAAGGCCTCTACCTCGGGCCAACTGAGGTGTCCGTTGCGGTCGGTATCGGCGCCCATGTAGCGGGCCAGCAGCTGTCCACCGGACAGGCCGGTGCGCTGATAGAACAGATGCGAGTTGATCCAGTAGTGGGCCTGCCGCCCGCTGTCGAAGCTGCGGCCCAGCTGTGCGGCCGTCACCCGGCCGCCAGGCGCGCGGTAAAGGTAGTAGCCCCGGTAGGACCAGCTGGCCGGCGATGGGGGCGTTGTACTGCCGGCTCCGGACCCCCGCGCTCCCTCTGAGGCTCCGCCTTCCGAAGCGCGCAAGGAAGCCTGGTAGGAGTCGGCGCTGTCGGCGCCGCCGGCGCCGGCGCCGGCGCCGGAGAGGTATTCCGCGAAACTGCCAGAGCTCAACAGCGCCCACAGGATTACTGCCAACCCGGCAATGGTAAAGCTGATCCGGAAGAACTCGGCCAAGCCGCTCGCGCCGCTGTTATTTCTTTCGGCTGTCTTGCGGGCGGCAGCGGGTGAAACCGAGACCTGAGCGGCCCGGTGGTTCGAAGCTTGCGGGGTTAAGTTAGCACGGGCCGGCGTCTGGTCCGGCGGCTTGGCCGGCGTCTGGATCGGGGTATGAGCCGGTGTCTGGACCGCTGAGCCCGAGCCCGCGGCGTGCCCCTCGACAATTTCCATTCTCCGCAGGGCAAAGGTGCGCCGTTCGTGGCGCAGGTAACAGTAGGCCCGCACATATTGATGACCCCAGCTCTCATAAAACTCCAGCGGCACGA
>CAZAMY010000449.1:0-2929 GCA_964485995.1 uncultured Sediminispirochaeta sp. | reverse complement strand
TTTCGACGATCTGTGCAGCCGTGACTTCCAGCCGCTGTCACGTATCACCGTGCTCACGGTCAATGACACTCCGGTGCACGAAAGCGAGTACCGGAGCGCCCTCGAGGCGTTCGGCTTCAACCGCAGTTACAAGGGGTATGTCTACCACGGCACAATGTAAGTCCGGCACATATGCTGCACACTTGACATTTTAGTAAACAGTGTTTACTTTATAAACAGTCATGAGTATCCAAGAGAGAAAACAGCGCGAGAAAGAAGCCCTGCGCAACAAGATTATTCAGGCCGCATCGGAGCTCGTCTCGGCCGAGGGGCACGAACACGTCAGCATCCGCAAAATAGCCCGGGCAGTAGAGTATTCACCCCGGACTATCTACCTCTACTTCCGCGACAAGGAGCACCTGCTGCAGGAGGTAGTCGAAGCCGGATTCGAGCGCACCCTTTCGATCCGTTCCAAGGAACCCGCACAGGAGAAACTATCGCCTGTGCAGCTGCTGCGTACACGCCTGGCCGCACATGTACACAACGCATTGGCTCATCCCAATTTCTACCGGGCGGTAGTCACACTTATATTCGAAAAAGAGTACACTCCCGGACCGGCGCAGCAGAAGATTATTACTCAAACCAGAATCGATATCGCCCGCTGCCTGCCACCGGAGAGAAGGGGTGCTGAAGAGGTAGACAAAGCAGCCTGTCTGGTGTTTTCCACCGCCCGGGGCTTCGCACTCTCGCTGCTCAAGATCAGTGATTCCCTGGCAGACGGGAAGCGGCAGCAGATAATCGACTATTTCATAGATTTTATAATTCACGGTTTACAGGTACAGGAGGAACAATGAAAACCTTAGTCGCGTATGCAGGACGGGGCAGCACGAGCCGGCACATGGCCGAACGGATTGCCGCCGGCTGCACCCATGATGCGGAGGTCCTGAATCTCCGCCGGCAGACCGTCCCATCATTACATGAGTATGACCGGCTTATTATAGGCGGTTCCATTCTGGCGGGCTCGGTCCCCAAAGCGCTGAAGAAATTCATCCAGGAAAACAGAGATGTCATCCTCAGCAAACGTCTCGGTCTGTTTTTGTGCTGTCTGCTGGAAAAGGATGTGGAGCAGTATTTTAGAAGCAATTTCCCCGACCCCCTCTATTCGCATGCTGCCGACAAGCGGTGGCTGGGCGGAGAATTGATAATGCGCAATCACAACTTTATCGTGCAAAAAATGCTGCAAAAGGTTATGGGTAGCAGCGACGACATTCACAACCTGCGCTGGGAAGAGGCAGATAGTCTGGCGGCAGCCATGGGAGGAAATTAATGAGACGGAAGCTTACCCTAGTCTTGATCGGACTGTTGGTACTGGGCAGCTGCAGCGTTATGTCCAAGATGGAGGAAACCAAGGGCCTTACAATCACAACCCCGGATTACTCCCAGCTGTCCGACGGCAGCTACCGCGGGGCGTACGACGGGGGAATGGTCGTTGCCGAGGTCAGAGTAACCCTTGCCGGCGGCGAAATCAAATCGGTAGAGCTCCTCACACACGACCACGGGCGCGGGGCTGATGCTGAGAAAATCGTCGATGATATTGTTGCTGCGCAGTCACTTGAAATCGATGTTGTCAGCGGGGCCACCATCAGCAGCAAGGCTATTCTGAAGGCGGCTGAGCGTGCATTGCAGGGCGAAAATTAGACGGTCTACTCCGCCGCGGACAACTCCTGATCGATCTCTTCGAGGCGGCGGGTGAGTTTCTCGATAGTCTTCACTATTCTCTGCTTTTCCTTGGAAAGCTGATCGACCGGATCCTCTTCCGCGCTGTTCTTCCGAGACGCGGTGAACTCCTCTTTCAGCATATCCTGGCTGTATCCCGACTCCAGTGCCCGCAGGGCCTCCTGCTGCTCTTCGGCAGTCTTTAACTGGGCAAGCGCCTTCATATTGTCGTAGCCGATATCCGCCGGCAGTCCGGAGCCGGAAACCTGGACCATTCGCTTCATCTCGCGCCGGTCCAACTGCAGCACACGGTCCACATAATCCTCGAAGCGCGCGCCGGTCTCCTCGCAGAGCTCCTGGGCCCGCTGCAGGGTTCTGCCGAACTCCTGCATCAGATTCCCGTGCGGGGTAATAAAGCGGGTTCGAATCTCCCGGGTCAGCTCTACAAAGCGTTCATCCTGTTCGAAAATGTTTATGTAGACCCCCTGCTGCTCGGCCTTATTCAGCAGGGAGTGAAAAATACTCCAGTAGCGGCGGGTGTGCGCGCGGGTGCTTTTAGGCGGCTCAGGTGAACAGTAGTGCAGGTGATGGGCATACTCATGCAGCGCAGTATAGATTAACAAATTATCGTTTTTGAAGTTCTTGTTATGCAGTACTATTTCCTGCTCTTCCGGCTTGTATAATCCGTTGACCTTCTTACTCTCCTTGCCGGAAAGTACTACCGAGAAGTATTCATCGCAGGGCTCTACCTGCAGCAGCAGGCTTTTTATTTGATCGGAGTTCATGCTGCTCATTCTGTCGTAAAACGGCGGATTGGGCAAGAAAACAACGGAGGAAAAGCCGACCGGCTAATCGAGACGACCGCCAACCTCATTTAAATACAAAAACCAGCTCGCCAGCGGCCGCATATTCAAAGGCGCCCGAAAGCGCCCTTTCCCGTCCCAGGCAGCGGGGGTACGAAACTGCAGTCCCGAATCCTCGTACAAGGTTCGTACCAGCGCCGATTCAACCGCCTCTGCTTCACGCTCAAGGCCATAGTAGTCCAGCATGGCCGCATACGCCCAGGCAGAACCGACAATCACCTCACCGAGCTGCAGATCTTCGCCGCCGTCCCGCCGGTAGCCCTGTTTCTCAGGGTTAGAGACCAGCAGCGGACCGACCTGTCCGTTTTTGTACCCGCGAAAATTGTACTCGTACACCGCCAGCAGGTGGCTGCGGATCTGCTCGACCGGCA
>CAZAMY010000448.1:0-2930 GCA_964485995.1 uncultured Sediminispirochaeta sp. | reverse complement strand
CTCCGCCCCGCCGGAGTGTTACGCCCCGGAACTGCGGGTGACCCTGGACACGGAACGTGACTACCGGCGATTACTCACAATCTTTGATTCACTGTACACTGGTGAACCGATTTCCACAGAACGGCTCATTCGCGGGGTCGCACAACTGCATCTTATTGCAGGGTAGGCTATGCAGTCGTACCGTTTTCTCTTTGCCCCTTCAGCCGCCCCCGGAAACGGAACCGGACACCTTCGGCGGGCTGTACGCTGGGCTTCCGAACTGCCGCGGGATTCATTCAAAATCTATATCAGGGCTTCTCACTGGCGGGAAGAATTTGCCCAAATGGCGACTGCATATCAGGTTCGCACAACCAGCTTCCTGCTCGATGAGCGGGAGATAAACGCATCTCACTATGATTTTGTCCTGCTCGACCGAAGAGCCACCACTAAAGCGGAGTTTCTCTGGTGGAGCCGAACAGGAATTCAACTGCTCGGCCTCGATGAGGGCGGGCCGCGCCGACAGCTGTTTTCATATCTGTTAGATACCTTTCCAATACCTCCGCGTTTCGGGCCAGCGAATATCTACGATCCCGCCTATCTTTCTCTCCCGGAGAAGCGCCGTGCCGCTCCTTCCGGACAAGCGGTCCGGTTTGACAGCATTTTAGTGAGTTTCGGTGGAGAAGATCCGGCCGGACTCACCGAAAAGTGCAGCAACTGGCTGATTCAAAGCGGCGGCTGCGAGCCGTCTGCCCTGACTATAGTCCTGGGCCCACTGTTCGGACCCCGCGAATTGCCGGAAGGAGTAAACACGCTCCACACCCCCGCCGACTTAGCCGGGCAGCTGCACAAGTACGATCTGGTGTGCACCAGCTTCGGCCTGACCGCCTATGAGGCTGCCTATGCCGGCTGCGGAGTGATTCTTATTAATCCGAGCAGCTATCACCGGCAGCTCGGCCGTCTGGCCGGCTTCCCGATGGTCGGGGTCCGCAGAATTGACGGGCGCCGATTCTCACATCTTTTAGACCATCCCTCCGAAGTGTGTGCGGCGGCCAGACAGGCAGCCCCGGCAGAAAAACGATCTCCCGTTTCTCTGTTGCGCCGTTTGAGGCCCCCTGAAGTGCGCGACTGCCCCGCCTGCGGGCGCTTAACCGCCGGGGCAGTGCTGCGCAGCGCCGAACGCAGCTTTTTCCGCTGCCGGCAGTGCGGTATTCTGTACCAGATCGATTTTTTCGCACCACCACAGCGCTACACCCCGGAATATTTTTTCGAGGAATACCGCAGCCAGTACGGCCGCAGCTACCTGGAAGACTTTGATGCAATCAAACAGATGGGACGCCGCCGCCTCGCGGTTATCCGCCGCATTTTCAATAGCCGTACTCAGGGCGATTTCGGCACTACAAGTTTTGATTCACCGCCGCATGCCCGCCTCCTGGATGTCGGCTGTGCCTACGGACCGTTTCTCTCGGCAGCCGCCGAGGCCGGATTTCAGCCGGAAGGGCTTGAGCCGGTCAGCTCTGCCGCCGACTACGTGCGCAGCCAGTTGAATATACCGGTCTGGAACCTCTCTTTCGAGGAGTTTGGGCCGGAGGAACGCTACGATGTGATAAGCATGTGGTTTGTAATAGAGCATTTTGCAAGGGTCGACAGAGTCTTGAGTAAAGCCGGCAGCTTGCTTAAAATGGGCGGTCTGCTGGCCTTTTCCACTCCGAACAGCACTGGAGTAAGTGCCCGAACATCGCTGAAAGAGTTTCTGCGGCAGAGCCCCCGGGACCACCATTCTATCTGGAGTCCGGCTATTGCCCGTAAAGTTCTGCAGCAGTTCGGATTCAGAGTGAAAAAAATAGTAATTACCGGGCATCATCCCGAGCGATTCCCGCTGATAGGCCCCCGGCTGGCGGCGGCTCGAGAGAGAGGGGCGTCCGCTCTTCACAATTTTACCTGGGCGGTGCTCTTGCGGCTCAGTGCATTGTTCGGTCTCGGCGACACCTTTGAAGTGTACGCCGAAAAAATCGGTGAAGTGCAGGGCGGTGCAGGAACTGGCGCTTCAAAGCACACAGGAGAATTAGATGGGTAAACCAGAACAGCGCACGCGTATTCTCATTCTCGGAGCTGGTGTGATGCAGCTGCCGGCGCTCCGCTGGGCAAAGCGGCAGGGGTGGGAGGTGTATGCGGCCGATGGAAATCCGGCCGCCCCCGGAGCAGGCCTCGCTGACCATTTCGTTCCGGTGGATCTTACCGATATCGATGGAATGATTGCTGCAGCGGCCAGGATTCATGCAAAAAAGGGCCTGCACGGAGTGTTCACTGCCGGCACCGATTTTTCCTATACTGTTGCCCGGGTGGCCAAGGCACTGCAGCTGCCCGGATTGCCGCCTGAGGTCGCGCTGAATGCCAGCCGCAAGGATAAAATGCGGCAAGTGTTCGCAGAGTATGGAGTTCCATCTCCACGATTCATTCAGCTTACATCGGAGGAGACAGTAGAGGCGGCCCTTGAGCAGCTTGCTCTCCCACTGGTGGTCAAGCCGGTCGACAATATGGGTGCCCGGGGTATCCGGCGGGTCGATAGCGCCGAGGAGTATCGCCGGGCAGTTCGGTCCGCCCGCCGCTTTTCACGGGCAGGTACGGTTATTGTAGAAGAGTACATCGATGGACCGGAGTTCAGTATCGATGCACTGGTGGTGGATGATGAGATAGTGTTTACCGGAATTGCCGACCGGCACATCTTCTTTCCGCCGTATTTCATTGAGATGGGCCACACGATTCCCACCAGCTGCGAGGCAGCGGTGCTTGATGCGGTCAAAACGGCCTTTGTTCAGGCGGTTCAAGCCCTGGGAATCCGGAACGGGGCCGCTAAAGGCGATGTGAAGTGGGACGGCCGCCGGGCGGTTATCGGTGAAGTCGCCGCCCGTCTTTCGGGGGGTTACATGTCCGGGTGCACGTTGCCCTACTGC
>CAZAMY010000447.1:0-2938 GCA_964485995.1 uncultured Sediminispirochaeta sp. | reverse complement strand
TATGCTCAAATCCGCGGAATGGAGCCGTTTGCCGAACTGCCGCGGCGTCACTTCGATCTGGTAATCGAAATGCTGGCCGGTAAATACGCCGGCACACGCATCCGGGAACTGCAGCCGCGCCTGGCCGTCGACCGCCTGGAAGAAACTGTAAGCGCGCGCAAGGGTGCCCAGCAGCTGCTGTTCCTCTCCGGCGGCACTATCCCCGACCGCGGACAGTACGACATGCGGCTCGCAGACGGCGGCAGCAAGGTGGGAACTCTCGACGAAGAGTTTGTCTGGGAACGGAATATCGGCGACCGCTTCGAGCTCGGAACCCAGACCTGGGAAATAAAAGGCATCACCCACAATGATGTAATGGTGAGTCCGAGCTCAGCCGCGCCGAATATCATCCCCTTCTGGCGGGCGGAAGAGTACAACCGCGATTTCGAGTTCTCCGAGGCGCTGTTGAAGCTGCTGGAGCAGGCCGAATCGGATGATTTTACCGAACGGGCCCAGCAGGAGTATTCACTCGATACACAGGCCGCCGAGCGGCTGGCCCGTTTCCTTCAGCTGCAGAAGCAGAACTCCGGAGCCCCCCTGCCCGGCCGTTACCGGCTGATAATCGAGCATATTGCCGAGCCCTTCGGCCCCGAGGGTGTGCATAGGGTAGTAATCCACAGTCTCTGGGGCGGCGCCGTCAATCGGCCCTTTGCCCTGCTGCTGGAGGCCTTCTGGCAGAAACACCACGGCTACAGTCCACAGGTCATCGCATCGAACGATGCGGTTCTGATTGCCCTCCCCGAAAAGGTAGATCTGGCGGGCGAACTGGCCCGCCTCGGCGCCGAGCCGCTGGAACAGCTGCTGCGCAGTAAACTCGAGCATACCGGCCTGTTCGGAGCCCTGTTCCGGGAGAATGCCGGCCGGGCGCTCCTGCTCCCCCGGCAGAGCTTCAACAAGCGGCTGCCCCTGTGGTTCAACCGCCTGCGATCGAAAAAGCTTCTCAGCGCCGTCTACGAGCTGGAAGATTTCCCGATCCTACTTGAGACATGGCGCAGCTGTCTGCAGGATGTGTTCGACCTGCCACACCTGCAGCAGCTCCTGGATGAGATTGCCTCCGGTCAAATCGAGTGCCGGGAGTTCGCCACTTCGAGCCCGAGCCCCCTCTGCGACGGGGTGGTGTATCGCCAGATAAACGTCTACATGTACGCCGACGACACTCCCGAGCCCTCCGGAACCAGCGGTCTGGATGAAGAGTTGTGGGGCAGTATTCTCGATTCCCCGGACCTGCGGCCTTTGGTAGAGCCGGAAACCGCCGCCGTGTTTACCGCCAAACTGCAGCGGACAATGCCCGGCTATGCTCCCACCGAACCGCAGGAGCTAGTAGAATGGGTAAAAGAGCGGGTCCTGCTGCCGAAAGAGGAGTGGGAAGAGCTTCTGCAGGCAATTGCCGGGGAGCTCGAACAAGAAACCGCCCCGGTTCTCTCGATCGGAGAGCTGCATGAGAGTGTCAGACCGAAACTGGCATGGCTGCAGAATCCCGAAACCGGCCGCCGCTTTCTCTGCGCCCTGGAGGATCGGGCCGGGCTGGAGCAGCTGCATACCGAGGCGCTGCAGCAGTTTCTACGCTTCTACGGGCCCCTCAGCCTGGCAGCTGTCCAGGAGCGACTGCCGTATCCGGCGGAAGCCCTTGCACACACCGTGCGGGAGCTGGTGGAGAGAGGTGAACTGATTCACGGCCGGCTTCTGCGCGGGAATGAAGAACTGCAGTACTGCGACCGCGAGAACCTTGAGATCCTGCTGCGGATACAGCGCAGCGCCAGGCGAGCAGCCTTCACAGCCCTGCCGATTGAACAGCTGCCGCCGTTTTGGGCCGAACTACAAGGCCTCAGCCCGCGCGGCGGCCGCCCGGATGAACTGGCCGAGAGGCTGGAGCGACTGACCGCCTATCCGCTTCCGGCGGATGCGCTGGAAAAATGGATTATTCCGGCCCGCATGCAGCAGTACTACCAGGGCTGGCTCGACGGACTGAGTGCCGAAGAGGGGCTCGGCTGGTTCGGCTGCGGGCGCACTCAGCTGTTCATCGCTTATCCCGAGCAGATAGAACTGGTGTCTGATCCGGAGGACACAGCGGATACCGAGAGTACCGCCGCTCTCCTGCCGGGAGAACACGGGAAATTCAGCTTCTTCGACATCTCCAGAGGGGCGAACCTGAATACTGCTGAGCTCACGGGAAAATTGTGGTCGGCAGTCTGGTCACAGCAGATAGCCAACGACTCGTTTGCCGCCCTCCGCAGCGGCATAGCTGCCGATTTCAAAGCGGCTGGACCGGTGGAAAGGCGGTCGAGCTCCGGTCTGAGCTCATCGGAATTCGGCCTTCCGAACACCCGCCGCCGCGGAACCGGCCGAAGACACTCACGCCGGGCCTTTCGTGAGTGGAAGAGTTCGCGTCCCATCGCCGGCAACTGGTACTCACTGCGCGCATACTCCGGGTCGGATGCGCACGACCCTCTGGAAGTCGAAGAACTGAACCGGGCCCGGATACAGCTGCTGCTCGACCGCTACGGGGTACTATCCCGTCAGATTGTGCAGAAGGAACTACCCCCGTTCAAATGGAGCCGGCTGCTGCGAACCCTGCAGCGTATGGAACTGGCCGGAGAGCTGCGTGGGGGCCACTTTTTTGAGGGGCTGGAGGGCTTACAGTTCGCCTCCCACGAGGCAAAGCAGATTTTGGCCACCAACAGATCACCCGCCGAGGAATCCGCAATCTTCTGGCTGAACGCCGCTGACCCGGCCTCCCCCTGCGGGCTCGGCTTAAAGACCTTTCCATACAAGCTCCCCGCCCGCAGTAGCAGCGCTTTTTTGGTAGCACATGGTACAAAGATTGTGCTGACCTTGCAGCGCGGCGGCAAGGATCTCCACTTCAACTGTGTACCGGACGATCCGCACATCCGGGACTATC
>CAZAMY010000446.1:0-2941 GCA_964485995.1 uncultured Sediminispirochaeta sp. | reverse complement strand
CAGTTATGAGGAGCGCAGCGGCTTTCCGGTACTGCAGGTTTCGGAACAGGCCCCACCGATCACCCCGGAGCAGGTGGCACATGATGAGAATGAGGCATGAAATTGTTCCTGCCGGATGTGAACGTACTGATAGCACTGGCCTGGCCGAACCATGTGCAGCATGAAGCGGCCCACATCTGGTTTGACGAACTACACTCCAGCGGTACTCAATGGGCAACCTGTCCGACTACCCAGAATGCCTTTATTAGGATTTCATCCAATCCTAAGATCATACCTGCAGCGATAACACCGCATAAAGCCCTGGACTTTCTTCGTAAGATTGTCCAACACCCTCTGCACACATTTCTCGAGGGCGGGCTTGCTATTTCAGACTATGAGGATGTTCCTCCACAACTGATGCAGGGCTATAAACAGATTACCGATGTGTACCTGCTGCTACTCGCTCAAAGGCACGATGCGGTTCTCGCCAGCTTCGACGGCCGCTTCGCCCGGGCGGCGCAGTCCAGCCGGCTGGCGCAGTATATGCAGCTAATCCCGAGCTGAAATTGCATAATTTTACTTCCTCAGATATAATCTCTCCTTGTAATGACGTCTCAAACCTCCCCGGATGAACAGATCGAACAGCTGAAACGAGAAAAGCGTGCCCTTCAGGAAAAATTCGAGCAGCTAAAGCGCAGTGAGTTCCGGTATCGCATGATTTACGACCACTCCTATGTCTCTATCTGGGAAGAGGACTATACCGAGGTGTATGCCCTGCTGAAAGCACTGAAACAGCAGGGTGTAAACAATATCGAGGAACATCTGCATGACCATCCTGAGATTCTCAAGTCGCTTACCTCCCGGATCAAAGTGCTGGATGTAAACGATGCTACCCTCCGGATGTACAACGCCGCCTCCAAAGCCGAGTTTCTCGGCTCCCTCGAAAAGGTGTTTGTAAGCGATTCGGCCGAGAGCTTCATACACGAAATGGCGGCAGTGGCGAGCGGCGAGCGTTACTACGAAGGCGAGACGATCGGTCGCAAACTCACCGGCGAACTAATGAACCTGATCCTGCGCATCACAATTCCCGAGGAAGATGGTTGGGGCGACTATTCAAACGTACTGGTAAGTATTATCGACATTACCGCACGCAAGCAGGCCGAGGAGAAAGTGCGTAAGTCGCTGGAAGAGAAGAGGATTCTGCTGATGGAGATCCATCACCGGGTCAAGAACAACCTGAACATTGTTGCCAGTCTGCTCAACATGCAGTCAGATCAGATCAACTCTGTAGAGCAGGCCCGGGAGGCACTTTTGCTCAGCCAGAGCCGGGTGCACTCTATGGCAATGGTGCATGAAAAACTGTATCAGTCAGCTGATCTGGCGCATATCGCGATGAAAAGCTATGTGGAGGATATGGTCGAAGAACTGCATAATTTATACCGTTCAGATGCGGATATCGAGATTAAACTGCAGATCGGAGACATCAATCTGGCCATTACCCAGGCTGTTCCGCTGGCACTTCTGTTGAACGAGCTGGTGACCAATACCTTTCTGCACGCTTTTGACGAAGAGGCCTATGGAGAGCTGCACATACTCTTCTCCGGCGAGAGCGATGAACAATGCACTCTTATCGTGCAGGACAACGGGAAAGGCTTCAACCGGGCATCTGTTGCAGACGAACGCCATTCTCTTGGATTACAGCTGATTGAGATTCTATCGGAACAATTACACGGCCAGGCCGAATTTACCGGCGATTCCGGTACCCGGTTTACCCTGCGTTTTCCGTTAAGCTCGCCTTGAGTTCCGCACCCGCCTTTGCTACCATTAAAGGTAACTCTTTATAAGGAGGCAAAACGTGGCATCCGCAAAAGAGACTGTAGAAAAGTTAATTGCACCCATAGATGTTCAGATAAACGGCAGCCGGCCGTTTGATATTCAAGTTCACAACGACGATTTTTTTCAACGGGTACTGGCCCAAGGCTATCTGGGGCTCGGCGAATCGTATATGGACGGCTGGTGGGACTGCGAGCAGCTGGATGAGATGGTCGCGCGGGTAGTCCGCGGGAATATCGAGCAGCAGGTGGGTATAGGCATGCAGGACAAGTGGATAACTCTGAAGTCTAAGTGGACCAATATGCAGCGCGAACGGCGGGCTTTCAAAGTGGGGCAGCAGCACTATGACATCGGCAATGACCTGTACACCCGCATGCTCGACTCGCGCATGGTCTATACCTGCGGTTACTGGAACGGTGCCGATAACCTGGATCAGGCCCAGGAGGCCAAGCTGGATCTTGTCTGCCGGAAGATCGGCCTGCAGCCGGGGATGTCGGTGCTGGATCTGGGCTGCGGATGGGGATCGTTTGCAAAGTATGCGGCTGAAAAGTACGGAGCCGAGGTTACCGGGCTGACGGTTTCCAAAGACCAGGTAGAACTCGGCAACCAGGCCTGCGCCGGTCTGCCCTCAGAGCTCTACTTCCGCGACTACCGGTCGGTCACCGGTCGCTACGACCGGGTAGTGTCAATCGGGCTGCTCGAACATGTGGGATATAAAAACTACCGGGAATACATGGAGGTAGTCGACCGTACCCTCAAGGATGACGGCATTGGTTTCATCCACTGCATCGGCAGCAATGAGTCGCATACCTCCAGCAACGCCTGGACGACAAAATACATCTTTCCCAACAGTATGCTGCCCTCATTGGCCCAGATCAGCGCGGCTATGGAAGGGCTGTTCGTGATGGAGGATCTGCACAACATCGGTGAGCACTACGACCCGACCCTCATGGCCTGGTACCGTAACTTCGAGAAGGCCTGGCCGCAACTGCACGGGAAGTATGGCGACCGCTTTTACCGTATGTGGCGCTTCTACCTGCTGAGTTCGGCCGGCGGCTTTCGCGGACGCAACATTCAGCTGTGGCAGATCGTCTTCACCAAGCGCGGGCAGCCGCAGCCGGCCTGCAGA
>CAZAMY010000445.1:0-2949 GCA_964485995.1 uncultured Sediminispirochaeta sp. | reverse complement strand
GTGCAGGAGGGAGAAGAGGTAACCCTGCTCTCCTACGGAGCCGGTATGCGGGAGGCGCTGAAAGCCGTCGAGGAGATGAACCGGCGGGGAGTTTCGGTCGAACTGATCGATATACGCAGTGTATATCCCCTCGACCGGGCGACCATCGGCGAGTCGGTCCGCAAAACCGGCCGTGTGCTGGCGGTGCACGAAGGCCCCGAGAGTTATGGGCCGGGGGCCGAACTGATAACTACCGCTATCGACGAGGCTTTTCTCTATCTCGAAGCCCCGCCGCGCCGTCTGTCGGGCTTCGATACGGTTATACCCTTTCCACAGGGCGAACACTGGTATATTCACACACCGGAGCGGATTGTACACGAACTGCAGAAACTGGTGGACTACTAAAGGGGGACCAAAGATGAACTATATTTTTAACTTTCCGGATATCGGCGAAGGTATCACCGATGGTGTCATTATTGAATGGCGGGTAGAAACGGGCCAAGAGGTCAAAACCGGCGACCCGCTGGTGGAGATGGAAACCGACAAGGTGGTCACCGACATCCCTTCACCCAAAGACGGGAAAGTCATAAAACTGTACGGGAAGGCGGGCGATACCATTGAAGTAGACTCCCCATTGGTCGAGCTCGAGATAGCCGGCGGCGCCCCGCAGGAAGAAGCTGCGCCCGAAGAAGCGGAAGAGCACTTCGGTGTGGTAGGCAGCTCCGAGAGCGCCGGCGCAGGCGACGTGCTGCCTTCGAGCAGCGAGGGCACCGAAAAACGACCGCAAAAAGAACCGAAGGGTAAGCGCAAAAAGGTAAAAGCCACCCCGGTAGCCCGCAACTACGCCGCACAGATAGGGGTCGATATTCAGGCGGTAGAGGGAACCGGTCCACAGGGACGGGTAATGAAAGCGGACATCAAATCGTACCACGATCGTTCGAAAACATCTGCCCCTGCCGAGCACACGCCCGCTCAAACCCAGGCGCCGCCGCGGAAGGCTGAAGGCCGTATCACAGAAGTGCCCCTGACCAGCATTCGAAAAACCATCGCCAAAAACATGCTCCAGTCGAAGCAGTCCACCGCCCATATGAGCCTGTTCGAGGAGGTCGAGATATCGGAGCTGGTAGCCCTCCGGCAGCGCTATAAACAGAAATTTGAAGATATGGGCATCCAACTGACCTATCTGCCCTTTTTTCTCAAAGCCGCCGCCCGCGCCCTGTCCGAACACCCGTCCATTAACAGCGAGATGGACCTGGAGAACAACCGGCTGCTCTATAAAAACTACTACCACATCGGAATCGCGGTAGACACCGAAGACGGTCTGGTGGTTCCGGTAATCCGGGACGTCGATAAAAAGGAGATTTCACAGCTCGCTGAGGAGATTCAAGAGAAGGCCCGCCGGGCCAGAGAACGCAGTCTTACGCTGGATGAGTTCAAGGGCGCCTCCTTCACTGTGACCAGCTACGGCTCAATCGGCGGGCTGTGGGGCACCGCGGTTATCAACTACCCCCAGGCGGGCATCCTCGGCCTGGGACGAATCCATCAACAGCCGGTCGTCAGAAACGGCGCGATTGTGATCGGCACCGTCCTGCCGGTCTCCCTTACGGTGGACCACCGGATAGTCGACGGGGGCACTTCCAGCCGCTTCGTCAACGCCTTCATGGCCTATGTACAGAACCCGGCGGATATGTTTATCCGCTGATTCGTGAACCGGCCGCGCAGCCCAGCGGCCGCCGTTCACCGGCAGTCGCCCTCGGATATATCCGTCTGACAACCCATCCGAAAATCTTCCCCAACCCAATAGCGGCAGAAACGGCGGTGCAGGTTGTAGAAAACTGGACCGCCCGCCCCCACGTCCGCCTGCTCATCCCGGGCCGCAGTCATCTGCCGGTGCTGAAGCATCTGATAGAGGTACTCGGCAGCAGCGGCAATCTCACCACCGCTCTCCCCCCATTCACCATTGTGTTAAGGTTTCGGGGTCTTCACCACCAGCACCTCGAAGCGGCTGTCGGAGGTATTGTACAGCCCGTGGGGAATATCCTTGGGACTTTCCACCACACAGCCGACACTCACAGACTCGCGCTCCGCGCCTATCTCTACTTCGCCGCGGCCTTCGATTATGTAAAAAAATACCTCCACCGGCGTACTATGTACCGGCAGGCTGCTGCCGGGGGCCAGCTCGATCCGCACTACCTCAACCTCGTCTTTGGATAACAACTTCTTCGCCGTTACCGCATCCTTATTATACGCGGTCGTTCCGTCGTTCGGTTTTACAATGTTCATACAGCTCTCCTTGTGTGTCTGTTTTACACATATAGTATGCATTCCGAACGCCTGGTATGACTGTAACTAATGTTACAGTAGTGCCGGCTTGCACGCCCCAATCAGCCCTCACTCTACCGCATCGGCTATCTCCACCACCGCCGTCCAACGGTCGCGGCGGTCCATCGACAAAGTCTTCACTCGCACCAGTGCCCGATCGCCCTTCAATTTGCCGGCAGCCTTGACTACCGCCCGCTGGGCCGGCTGCAGGATGATGCGACCGCTGGTGATCAGCTCGTCGGCCGCCACATCCACTTCGATCTCGCGAGGATTCCGGTAGGAAACGTGTGCGGCTGGCTCCACCTTCATGATGAAACGGGTCATCTGAAAGTCACCATCCAAGGGCAGCTGTTCTCGGCTCAGTATCGGACCGCTCAACTGTCGGCTGCCGCGTACCTGTACTGCTCCACCTGACAGCTGCACTTCTTGAAACAGATACCAGACCGCCTGGCCCTGGGGCCGTGGCACGCCGATGCCGCTTCCGCTTCCCGGAGCCGGATGAACTACATACACCTGTATCTCCCGGGAGGAGTCCTCGGTCAGCACCGGCCCCTCTTGCGCTTTCTCCCGGCCGCCCAGGGCAGCGGCATCGAGCAGGGGCAGATCGGAAGAGCGTCGTGTAGGGAAAGAGTGTTCAGAGCCGTGTAG
>CAZAMY010000444.1:0-2951 GCA_964485995.1 uncultured Sediminispirochaeta sp. | reverse complement strand
ACAGTTACCGTCTCCGATGTGGTCACAGAGCTGGGTATTGAACGAAACAGGCGGAGAAAAAACTGGAGTCCATGACCGATGGAGTACGAGTACAAATGGAAGTGAGCGAGAAGGGGATAGTATACTATATCTTCACTGAATTGCAGAAATGAGGCCGGCTGTTCACAAGCTCTCACGCCGAGCCCTCCATGCTACCTATCCTGCCATATAGCACCCAGATAAAGAACTTGACAGCCGGCAACGCGGCGTGCTTATATTTCTGAGTGGATTCAAATCATAGAATATTATTGATCCTGCTTCTAAGTATTATTGGGCTCCTCATCGCAAGCGGCTTGATAGTTGACGAGCCCGGCCGTGCACTCGGCGGGTTTCTGGAACTGCAGCTGCATCCGGCTCGGCTGATCCACGACTTTATGGAGATCCGGGGCATCGGCGCAACCCTGATAAACGGAGCTATCGTCGGCCTGATTGGGCTGCTGCTGGTGCTCATCAACAAAGTGGCTATCTCCGGGCCTACCTACGCGGCGATACTGACCCTCATCGGATTCGGATTTTTCGGGAAAACAGCCTTCAATATTCTCCCGATCTTTCTAGGTGTATATCTGGCAGCCAAATACGTAGGAAAATCATACCGGGAATACATCATAATTGCCCTGTTCGGAAGCGCCCTGGGGCCGTTGGTGAGCACCATCGCATTCGAACTGGGCTTGCCCTATTCGGCATCGTTCCTGTTGGCACTGGCCGGCGGAATCGGAACGGGATTCCTGCTGCCGGCCATCGCCGTATCAATGCTGCATCTGCATCAGGGGTATAACCTGTACAACATCGGCCTCACCTGCGGATTTTTCGGTTTATTCGCTGCCTCGCTGCTGCGGGCCGGCGGGCATACCTTTCAATCCGCCCTCAACTGGTACGGCGATTTTTCGCTTGTACTGAGTCTGCTGGTCCCGGTCCTGTCGGGACTGCTGATAGCGGCCGGTCTGCTCTTGGGGAAGAAGACCGCTATAGAAGATTTTGTGGCCATTCAAACCCATACCGGCCGGCTGCCGTCTGATTTCATGGACATGGAGTCGATCGGAGGGGCGTTGATCAACAGCGGAATCATCGGACTCCTCTTTTCGGCGTATTTGTTTATAGTGGGAGCCGATTTCAACGGGCCGGTCATCGGCGGGCTGTTTACCATCATGGGCTTTGCCGCCTTCGGCACACATGTGAAAAACTCCTGGCCGGTAGCGCTGGGGGTTATATCCAGCACCCTGGTATTCGGCATGTCGCTTACCTCTCCCGGCCCGGTACTTGCCCTCATCTTCGGAACCACCCTCTCGCCGATTGCCGGCCAGTTCGGTCCGCTGATAGGCTTTATTGCCGGCTTTATCCATCTGGTCATGGTCTCTTTCACCGGATCCTGGCATGGCGCGATGAATCTGTACAACAATGGATTTGCCGGAGGGCTCACGGCAACTCTGCTCATCGCAGTCTTACAGTGGTATAAGAATAACAAGGCCGAGGCATCATAACATTCTACACAGGAGGTCCTTTAGATGAAACGAAGAGAACAGATACTGCACCTCATCAGCGGTATAGCGAATTATCTACTCAACGAAGACCCGCGGCGAATGGTAATTTCTCTGCATCAGGAGGAAGACGGTCTTCACCTGAGTATCATGGACGATAACGATCACAGCGACGAAGAAATCGAGAAAATGGAAAAGCAGCTCAACTCGAGTAAACGGCCGGAGCTGGCCGGATACTATGGTGCAATGACCGGCCAGGATCTGCTCGGGAACTCGAAGCTCGATTTGCTGGGCTGGCAGGTAAAACACAGCGATATCACCAGGATAGACAAGGGCATCAAGATCGACCTCTGGGTCGGCGGCGACCGTTTTCAGAGTCAAAAGTTCAATATACCGGAGAAATAGCCTCCTATCGGGCGCGCCCCTCCGGCTGCGCCTGCGGGTCGGGTGCTCCGCTGCTACTCCTCGGGGCCTTACACCCGCCCCAAGCCCGGGGGCTCACTGCCGTTCGCCCCTGGCCCGGATGCATGCCCGAGCAGGAGGCGTAGCCTCCGACCAGGGCCCGGATGGGGCGGCGGCCCCTGCGGGGTATTTGCTGCGCCCCCTCGCGCGTAGTGAACAGTTGCGACGTCGCAACTTCCGCTTAACAGATGTTGAGTTGAATTCTGCTGCCGGGGCTGCGGCGCCGCCCCCTTGCATAGTGCCTCCGCATAGAGTATTCTAATTAGTGTATATGGACTCAATAAAGATATTTGTAATAATAGCTCTCTGTTTGACACTGGCAGTACCGTTCAGTGTTGCCGGCAGTGAGGCCTATGTGTTTATTCCGCACAATTCCAACTTCATGCTTACCGCCGGTTCAGTTGGACGCCATACGCTCACGCAGCATTCCCGGGTGTACCAGCGCATCTATTCCCATATCCGCAAGCTCTCATCCGCACAGCGCATCACCAGAGCGGCCGACGACCCCGCCGGTCTGGCAGTGGCGGAAAAGATGAATACCCGCTTGCGGCAACTCGAGCGCGAGGTAATGAATGCCGCGGACTACCGCAACTTTCTTCACTATAAAGAAGCGGTCATCGCCGAGAATGTAGAGCACATTCAGCGCCTGCGGGAGCTCGCTATGCGGGCCTCCGGCGGGCTGCTGGCAACTTCTGACCGGGAGCTGCTGCAGTTCGAGGTAGAACAGCTGCTGCGGCAGATCGATATGAATGCCGCCGCCGCTGTGTTCAACCGGAAAACGGTTGTTCCCGGTCTGACGCCGGCAGCCCTGGGCTTGGAGGGGTTTTCTGTAGTTGACGACCCTGCCTCAAAAATCGGCCGACTGGACGAAGCCCAGCGCAGGCTTATCACCCTGCGCACCCGGACTGGATTGCACTCGAGAACCTTGCAGCTGCAGATAGAGTTGACCAGCGAAGGCCCGTCCATAACGGGGTG
>CAZAMY010000443.1:0-2957 GCA_964485995.1 uncultured Sediminispirochaeta sp. | reverse complement strand
TTACCTCCAGAGGTTTTTCCCGGGTGTATACCGCCACTCCGGAATAACCGGCCTTCTCCGCCGAGCTAAAAAACGACGTGTATCCATCTGGAGCGGTCAGCTCCTCCGTCAGCTGATCGGGTTTGGCTTTTGTCTCCTGCAGACAGACTATATCCGCAGATTCACTCATCATATAATCGAGCAGCCCCTTCTTCTGAGCCGCCCGGATTCCATTGACGTTCCACGATACGATTGATGTACTCATGAGTTTTAGGGTAGTAAAAACACCACGGCTGTGCAAGCGGCGCCATTTTTTTCTACCGCCTGCTGCCCTATGTGTGGTAGCTTGCATGGCCTGTAGAGAGTTATTACTATAAATACATAACTCAAAGCTATAGGAGCAGCCCATGCGTATCGGAATTGTCGGCCACGGAGCACTCGGAACCCTGTACGGACAGGCTTTTTCAACGGTCCCGGATTCGCGAGTCATTTACATTAGCAACCGCGAACGGGCGAAGCGGCTGCGCCGCCGCCCCCTCACTGCAAACGGAGAGTATTTCGAATATGCGGTTGAATCGCCGGAGGATGCGCAGGCGGCGGCCGATATTATCGTGTTCGCGGTGAAATACCACCACCTGCAACAGGCGGTCGAGGATGTACAGGGGCATGTTGGCCCCGACACTACTTTTATTTCGGTAATGAACGGCATAGACTCGGAAGAGTACATCGCCTCTGTGTACGGGAAGGCCCATGTGCTGTACTCGGTAGCCCTCGGGATGGATGCAGTCCGCCGGGAGCACGACACCGGCTTCACGACTCCCGGCAAACTGTTGCTGGGGCGCACCAGCACCACGCCCCAGCCTGATCGCGATATGCACGCTTTCACCAGCCTCTGCGATGCAGCCGGAATTGCCTATGAAATCCAGTCCGATATTCTGCGCAGCATCTGGTCGAAGTTCATGCTCAATATCGGGGTAAACCAGGTCTCGGCAATACTGCAGGCTCCGTACAAGCCATTTCAGCAGCCATCGCATGCACAGGAGCTCATGCGAGCCGCTATGCAGGAAACTATTGCAGTCGCCCGCACGCTTAATATACACCTGTATCCGGAGGATATCGATAAGCTTATAGCAGTGTTGCAAACTCTCTCTGCGGAGGGAAAGACTTCGATGTGTCAGGATATCGAAGCCGGCCGAAAAACAGAGGTCGAGATGTTTGCCGGCAAGCTGATCGAACTGGCCGAGCGCCAGGGGGTGGATGTACCGCTCAACCAAACTCTCTACTCCCTGATAAAAGCAAAAGAAGGGCTTGCGGGGGCCTGAGCGCACATGAGCAGGCCTCGCACCCTGAGCTCGTCACCCCTGGGCGGCTCCCCCAGCCGCCCCTCATCCTCAGCCTGATAAGAGTTCCTGCAGTTCCCGGCTTTTCCGCACTATTACCTGCGCTGCCGACTCTATCTCTCCCGATTCTACATTGATAATCCGTCCGAAAATTACAACCGAAGAACTCATTTCGATAATCGAACCGGTTACCAGATAGCGGGCCGCTAACAGTTTCCCCACCTCGATTGCGGTGGAGGTGTCGGCCATTCCCGACAGGGAGAGCTTCTGCTCGGCAAACAGCTCATTCATCCGCTCTCTTTCCACCAGAGTCAGCGTCTCGATCTGTCCGATCTCGGTCACCGCCATTTCATTGAGCAGATCGACAAGGGCGGTAGTTTCTCCGGATTTCGGGACAAAGCCCGAAATAGCCACAGCCCCCGCAGCCTTCAATTTGAGGTCGTAAGTCATCTCGAAAAAGAGTCCCTGCAGATGCTCCTCCAAGGAACGCTCCTCTACCGGAGGCGAAATTTCCACATCGGACAAGACACCGACAACCCGGGTATCTTCCCATTCCAGCTCCCGTCCCAGAATTTTGATGTAGTTGTCAAGAATCCCGATCTCATCATCAAAGCCCTGATTATCCAGCCGCACTTTTACGTTCTCCATCTCTTTCTTCGCTTCTGAAGTGAGCTCGATCGCCCGCTTCATTTTCGAGTTCACCGCCTCTTCCAGCGCTCTGATTTCAGGACTGCTGATCTCCTCATACACCACTTCCTGCGAACCGGGGTCCCCGGGCGCGGCCTCAGCCGCCCATAGTTCGTCCCGCAGCTGGTTAATCTGATCTATCTCCGGCCGACAGGAGTAGTATAGATTGCCGATTGTCTCCAGGTTGCGGGCAAAGCGCATCATAGTACCCGACTGCAGCACCATCCCGTTAGAATATCCCGTAACCGGGTGTTCCCGATCAACGAATTCCACCGGTATGGGAAACGGGCCGGACTGGTGCCCCGTACCGTTCAAATCATCGTATTCAATCGAGAAACGGGCCAATTCGGCCGGTCCTGCTGACTGTCCCCCTTTCAGTTTGATCTGTGCCAGAATGGTTTCATAATCACGGTGGTGAAGCGTTTCCTGTGAGTAGAAGATTGTGTTTCCCTCAATTCGGTTTTGATATCCCCAGGTTCCCAGAATTTCAGCCGGCTGAAGCAGCTCGAGTTTCATCCGCAAATTGCGTGCAACCGGTACCACCATTCGGTCGAGCTCGCTGCCGAAGGTTTCCTCCATCTCCTTACGATCAGAAATAAAGCGTGAACTTCCGCCGCCGCGCTTGGCGAGCTCTACCATCAATTCCAGATCGAAGTTGGTCCCCACCCCGATAGTGGACACATTGATATTCATCTCCTTGTAGGTTTCGGCCATCTCCAGAATTCCGGACGACTCACCCACCCCGTCGGTGAGAAACAGCACGCGATTGGTATACTCATCTCGATAGTTTGCCATGATCTGCTGATACCCCAGCTCCAGACCGGCCTTCAGGTTTGTGCCGCCGTTTGAACCGATCGAGTGAACCGCCTGTTTGAACTGCAGGCGCTTATCCCGGCTCTCCATCTGCGTAGACGTAAACAGAACCTCCGCATCATCATCGAATACAATCAG
>CAZAMY010000442.1:0-2962 GCA_964485995.1 uncultured Sediminispirochaeta sp. | reverse complement strand
GCCGATTTTCTCGGCGGCCAGGCCGGAAAGCTTTTTCAGGACTTCAGAGCCTTCCGGTACTTCGATATTGGTATAAATTCGGATAAACGGCATAAACGTCTCCTTTTCTTATAATTATAACTATGAAATGTGTATATGTAAAAATGCTTAACAAAATGGCTTTTATTTTCTAGATTATTCCTGCAGGCTGTACAGCCATTCAATTTCCTGGGCCCATTTTTCCGGATCGATAGTCTCGAGCACGATCGGTATATCATCCAGATGCGGATCATTCATCAAGAGTTTGAAGGCGTCGGTGCCGAGATTTCCCTTGCCCAGGCTGTTGTGGCGGTCGACTTTGCTGCCGAGCTCCGATTTTGCGTCGTTGATGTGGATACCCATCAGCTTCTCGAAGCCGATGATCCGCTCGAAGGCCTCCATGGTCTGCTGATAGGCCTCCTCGGTCCGCAGATCGTATCCGGCGGCAAATATATGACAGGTGTCGATGCACACCCCGACCCGATCGGGGTTGGCCGACTGATCGATGAGAGCTGCCAGGTGTTCGAAGCTGTAACCGATGTTCGATCCCTGTCCAGCAGTGGCTTCCACAACCAGCTTGACTATCCCTGTATTACGAAGAGTGGTGTTCATAGCCTTGGAATTCAGGGCGATGCACTCCTCCTCGCTGATTTGCCGGAGGTGGCTTCCGGGATGAAAATTGAGGAGTGGAATGTCCAGTTGTTCGGCCCGCTGAGCTTCGTCAATAAACGCATCCAGAGATTTTTGCCATTTTTCCTTATCCGGATTACCCAGATTGATGAGATAACTGTCGTGGGGCAGCACGTGTTCGGGCCGGATTCCGACCTCCTTGAGGTTCTCCTTGAAGGCCTTAATTGATTCCTCTGTAAGTGGTTTTGCATTCCACTGCCGCTGATTTTTCGTGAAAAGAGCAAAAGCCTTGGCTCCAATTTTTTGTGCATTCAAGGGAGCATTCTCGACACCACCGGATGCGCTTACATGTGCGCCAATATATTTCACTCTGATACTCCTTCGGTTTCGGCTACACTGGCAGCCTGTGCATTCGTTTGTGATACCGGCTTTTTATTTACCAGTGCCACGCCTCCTAATATAATCAATGCGCCCAATAACTGCATAGGGCTGAGGGTTTCATTCAGCACAAGTATGCCGGCGAGTATTCCGAAGACTGGTGGTAAATTTCCGTACACCGAGGCATTGGTGCTGCCAATCCGCTTGATGCCGAAGCTCCAGAGGGTGTTCCCGAGGGCCAGGGCGAAAATGCCCGAAAACGCTGCGCTGAACCAGGTGACCGGCTGCAGGCCGGTAAACACGGCCAGTCCGAAGGCCGGAAGCGACATCAGAATGAACGGAGTGAGGGCTACACTCATCACGATGAAGATAATCTGGTAAATCGAATAACGGTCGGTGAGGGGCCGGAGGAAAACCGTGTACACTCCATACCCGAACTCGGCTACTGCCAGCAGTACCACCCCGAATACATAGGTCCCGGCCAGGCCCAGACCACCATGTTTCCCAAGGGCGATGAACACTACCCCGGCGAAGGTCGCTAAGATCCCAAGAGTTTTATTCAAAGAGAGTGTTTCAATTCTAAACAGCTTGGTTATGATCGCAACCTGGATAGGCAGGGTTCCCAAAATGATTGAGCCTACGCTGGCCGAAGTGTAGTCTACACCGAAGGAATAGCAGAACTGAAAGAGAAAAAAACCTGCCACCGCTACTACTAAGAAGCGGGGAAGGTCTTCGCGGCGGACCGGCTGCCACGACCTCGAAACGAGCAGTTGGATAAAAGCTGCAATTAGCCCCACAGAAAGCCGCAGTGCATTGAATGGAACCGGATGGAGCTCCTGCATTCCGACCTTCATTACCATCGGATTTATGCCCCAAAAAAATGCGGTCCCGATCAGGATCAGATGGGTGACCGCTCTATACCATACGGAATGTGATGTACTCATTTTTCACCTATTGGAATCTGTATTACAGCAGAAAAACCGTTTTGACCTTTTTCTTTGTCCTGTGTTTTGAATGATACCGTGCCGCCGATTTGAATTGCAAGCTGTTCTACCAGGGTAATTCCCAGCCCTGAACCAGCCCTGAAATCTGATGCCTCACAGCCGCTGCCGTTATCCTTGACCCGTAAGGTGTATTGGTAGTCTTCCGGATCGTGGGAAAGGAGGACTCTGATCTCTCCGTGTTCGATATTGCTGAAGGCGTGCTTGAGACTGTTGCTGATGAGCTCATTCACGATGATACCGAGCGGGAGGGCTGTGTCGATCGGCAAGTCGATATTAATAACACTCACATCAATTGAAATTGTTCGCTGTACAAGATCGAAAGATTCGCAAATGGTGTTGGCCAGCTGTTTGAAGTAGTCCGGCATATTGATACGGCTCAGTGAATAGGAATCATAGAGTTGGTCGTGGATTAGTGCCATCGAATTGATGCGGTTTTCGATGTTTGTCACCACGTCCAGCTTCTCGGTATCAATACTGGGTTTCTGCAGGTTGAGCAGACTTATAATGAGCTGCAGATTATTTTTTACGCGGTGATGAATCTCCCGTAACAAGGTTTCACGCTCTTCGAGGGCTGTCGACAACTGTTTCTGTGTGGTCTTATAATCTGTAATATCGATGTTGAGTCCCAGAATACCGATTACTTGTTCCTCTTCCCACACCGGTGCGACGATGTTGCGGTAAATCCGCCTCTGCCCCTCGACCATATACTCCTGTTCTCTTTCGACGACCTCGCCGCTGAGAGCCCGCCGGTTGCTCTCGCGCCATTTTTCCTTAATCGATTCGAGGTCGGTAACCTCTTCCATGTGCCGGCCGAGCTGGTCGCCCCACAATGTTCTGCTGTTTGGGTTTTGCATAATTGTGCGGTTTTGGGTGTCGTTAATCCAGAAATCGAAGGGGAAGCTGTTGATGGTGGCCTGGAGTTGAGCTGATTT
>CAZAMY010000441.1:0-2966 GCA_964485995.1 uncultured Sediminispirochaeta sp. | reverse complement strand
CTTGTTTACTATTGCATCGCTAGTTTCTTTATCATCGGACAACATGTCAGCATCTTCTAAAGTTTCAATTTCACTAAAGAAGCTTTCTGCCCCCGAGTCATCTGAAACATCCTTGTTGTTAATCTCACTGACCGACGGCACATCCGGTTTGTCCCACTCCATGAAAAGGTTGCCGGTACAGCCGGCGAACAGCAGGAGCGTCAGTATGGATACGGCTATTATTGCAATTCGTCGCATCTTTTCCTCCTATGTATGCTGCGTATCTACGTACGCAATTCGTTCAATTCAAAGACTTTTAATTTTTTAGACATTTTATATACATTATAACACTAGGGCAATGAAAAAACAATGATCGGCAACCGCATTATGCAGTTTTTCATACACAGCACACAGTTTAACACATTTTTCAAAAAAAACCCAAACTATCCGAAACTGATGCAGTGCAGGGGTACAGTTGAGGCGGTAACCGGACGACGGGCGGGACCGCCATCCCCCCTAGAATGATACAGCACAATTTTAGTATCATAGTCGACACCTTTGAACTTGGTGCGACCCTTACCCTTGCCACCGATTTCAACCACAGCTGTCTTTCCCTTCAGATCAATAATATAGTCGGGAGTTTTTTGGCCGCGAGTCGTTTTCGCATAAGCAAAATCAAGCCCCTGCTGCTCGGCAAAATATCATTCTGTCAAATCATTCGACAAAATGATATACATCTTGTCGAATCTTTGGACGGAATGTCAGTATTCCAGACGGCCGAAGATGTGCTCGTCCACCGATTCTATCCTAACTGTGAAAACCTCGCCGTGCATACCCGGTGCAGCCTTGTGCTGTGCTTCGGTGGTCTTGCCATTCACGAGCGAGCCGGTCGGCAGGGTGGCGGCCGGGAAAAAGTCGATGGGGATTTCGACCCGGAGGTAGTTTTCCGACAGGCCGCCCCAGTACTCCTCGTCGCCGATCATGTGGATCTCCTCCAGCAGGACGCGGACTTCGCGGCCGATCCAGCGCTCGGCATAGGCGGTCTCGAGTCCGGCGGCCAGTTCGCGCAGGGCTTCCGCTCGCTCTCCGGCGATTCGCTCGGGGACGGGGTTCTTGGCATTGTACAGTTCGGTGCCCGGTCGCGGCGAGTAGGTGAATATGTGCAGGGCGGAGAAGCCGCACTCTTTGATGAGGTCGTAGGTGGCCTGGAAATCCTCCTCGGTTTCACCGGGCAGCCCGACGATTACGTCGGCAGCTAAAAAGGGGTCGTCCTTGGCGGAGCGTAGATCCGCAACTGCCTGCCGGACGCGGTCGGCGGAGTACGGGCGGTGCACCGCCTTGAGCAGGCGGTCGGAACCGCTCTGCACCGGTATATGGAAATGGGGACAGACCCGCGGATTGCGGACCGCTTCAATCAGATCGCGGCGGATCATCTCCGGTTCCAGGCTGGAGAGGCGTATGCGGTAATCTTCCGGGCCGGCGGTCAGCTGGTTCAAAAGTTGCGGGAGGCCGAGGCGGCGGTTGTCCGGATCGTGGTAGGCGGTCAGGTTTACCCCAGTGAGCACCAGTTCGTTGTAGCCGCGCTTATAGAGCTGGGCAGCCCGTGCGGCCACCTCATCGGGGCCCAGGCTGATGGAGGGACCGCGGGCCAGCCGTACACGGCAGTAGGCACACTTGTGGTCGCAGCCGTCCTGCACCTTGAGAAAGGCCCGCGAATGGAAACTGTAGGTATCGGCGGCAAAGCGGAATATGCCGCCCTCCTCCGGAGCTTTCGACTTGAAGCCGGTTACACACTGTTCGACTGCCGCCTGAACGGCCCCTACTGAGGCTTCGGCACTGCAGCTCCCGGACATCTCCAGGCACTGGGCTAAATCGAGGAGTTGGTATTTGCGGTCGTGGCCCAGCACCACCACATTCGACACCAGGGCCTGCAGAGCTTCCTTATCAAGTTGTGCATAACACCCGGTAACAATTACTACTGCGTTCGGATTATCCCGGGCCAGTTTGCGGATCATCCGGCGGGCCTTCTGCTCGGCCTTGCTGGTAACTGTGCATGAATTGACAATAAATATATCCGCCCCGTCCTGCGGACGGGCAATAAAAAAGCCCCGGCTCTTAAAGGTAGACGCCAGGGCCTCACTCTCGCTCTGGTTCAGTTTACATCCCAGAGTGTAAAACGCGACCCTCATCCTGTTTGCATTTTCTCCTGTACTCTGCTTTTTCCGCGCTCAGCATCGTTGAGCCCGGGCCTCAGTTTCAAGGCTTCATTGTACGCCTCCAGGGCATACTCGTAATCCTCAGCCTGCTCGCGGGCGTACCCCAGCCGGGCCCACCACTGCGCCACAGAGGATGTGTGGTACAGGGCGGTTGTAATGGCGATATCGGCATGATGAAACTCGCCGAGGCGGATAAAGATTTCACCCATGAGGTAATAGACTGTATCGATCCGCGACCCCGTCGGGGCCAGAACGGTGTATTCTTCGAACCACTCCAGGGCCTGCAGGTTGCGACCCTGATAGTAGTGTACTTCTCCAACTATTTCGACCATGCGGGGGTCGTAGCGGGCTATCTGCATGCCCTCCTGTGCATAATCGAGGGCTTCGTCGTAGCGGCCCAGCCGCACCAGACTCCAGCAGAGCACGGCGTAGGAGTCCATGTTCTGCGGCATCTCCTCCAGTTCCTGCAGACAGACCTCCACGGCGTCGGTGTACTGGCCGTTGTTATAAAGTCTTAAGGCGTCGGGCCGCTCCTGACCGCTGAGATAGAGAGTAGGAATGAGGCTTATAATAATTATTAATAGAAAAAGAGTTGTATTAACTCGGCGCATTCTGCGTTTCCCCCTGGGTCAGTTCAGTATTCGGAGCTTCCATCTTGCAGATTCCGTTGAACTTGCATCCGCTTTCCATAATGACATCGGGAGCGGTGATGTCGCCGTCCACCATGGCAGTGGCAAACAGCTCTACACGGGTGTGGGCAAATACATCGCC
>CAZAMY010000440.1:0-2967 GCA_964485995.1 uncultured Sediminispirochaeta sp. | reverse complement strand
TCCCCATGATCTGTTTGATAACTACAACGACCAGTATGAGGTGATTGCCCCGCAACTGAATGTAATACCCGATTATGATAGCGATAAGGATACCCGTGAACGCCTGATCATCGAATCGAGCACTATTGCACCGGGACGACGCCTTATGATTCACTTCCTGCTGAAAGAGGATCTGCCGCCGCAGATCGCCTCGCTCCAACCGGGGGACACCCTGACTTTGTCGCAACTGCCGGACAACATGCGCCGGAGAATCAGCTGGAAAACAATCTGGTTCAACTATCAATCGGCCTTTGAGCGCGGCGGATTGGGATTCAAATTCCTGAACAGTATTCTCTATACCACTGTCTCTACGTTCTTCATTATATTTCTCGGACTCATGGCGGCCTTCGGATTCAGCAAAATGCCCTTCAAAAAGATATCTGCGGTGTTGATGGCAACCATTGGATTCGGCTACCTGATAAGTCAACATCAGGTGATCATCCCGCTGTTTCTGATGTACTCATCGGTAAATCTTACTGACACCCATATCGGAATTATTATTGCCTATGTGGCATTCGGTTTGCCCATTTCTGTTCTGCTGACCACGCAGTTTATGCGCGGGCTTCCGAGCAGCCTGATAGAATCGGCCAAGATCGACGGAGCAAGCACCTACCGGAGTTTTCTCAGCATTATAGCACCGATGTGTAAACCGGTAATGGTTACAGTCGGAATTATCAGTGCCTTAGGGATATGGAACGAGTTCCTGATGGTGCTGGTATTGGCGAGTACTGATTCCACCAAATCGTTGCCGGTGGGTGTCTATTCGTTCTCCAGTTTGACCGGTACTCAACTCGGGTGGCAGCTGGCAGCGCTGGTAATCGCCACAGCGCCGACCATGGTAGTGTATTTCTCTTTTCAGCGTCAGCTGACTAAGGGAGTTGTCGGCGGAGCTATCAAAGGATAAAAGGATTTACAGTGCAATTACTCACAAATCACATTGGATATGAAATCGACGGAAAGAAAACCGCGCTCATAGCAGGACGCTCGGGTGAATCACTGACCTCCGATGCAGCGGTATTTTTGATGGACGCAAGGGGTGCGGTATCCGTGGGCGCACCCGGACCACGTAGCGAAGTGCCGGGCTGGAAGGGGCGCTTTTTCCACACAGTAGATTTTTCGGATGTCCGCACATTCGGCTACTACAGATTGAGGCTGCAGGACGGAGATGAAATCATCGAAAGCTCTCCGTTTAGAATAGAGTCGGGGCTGCTGGCTGACACCTGCATCTCGGATGTGCTGTTCTACTTCAAATCGCAGCGCGCAAGCTGGCGCTGGGACCAGACAGACCGTCAAGTGGGCTTTTTCGGCGAGCGGTCAGACACAGTCGACGTACATGGAGGCTGGTACGACGCGGCCGGCGACTACAGCAAGTACCTCTCCCATCTCTCCTATGCTAACTACATGAACCCGCAGCAGACTCCACTGGTGGTGTGGTCTCTGTTCGAGCTGAAGGAGCGTCTGTCGAACAACTCCAACTACGGGGGCAGGCTGCTGGAAGAACGGGCACTAGAAGAGGGCTTGTACGGGGCCGATTTTCTGATGCGAATGCAGGACCCTGAAGGGTATTTCTACCTCACCCTGTTTGACCAATGGAGTAAGGAAAACGAAAAGCGCGTCATATCCGCCTTCCGCGGAAAGGAAGGTGTTCGGATGGATAACTACCAGGCCGGGTTTCGGCAAGGCGGGGGGATGGCAATTGCCGCACTGGCCCGGGCCGCCCGCTGCAGTTTTTCAGGCGAGTACGAAAACTCCGCTTATCTGCAGGCAGCCCGCCGGGGCTGGGATCATCTGCAGGAGCAGGGAACAAGCTATCTGGACAACGGCCGCGAGAACATCATCGATGTGTACTGCGCCCTGATGGCGGCGGTCGAACTTTACAAGACTATCGGAGCCCCTCGCTTTTTAGCAGCCGCAGATGAACGGGTTGCGGAACTCGACAGCCTCTACGACCGTACCCGCGGCTACTGGCTGGTAGAACCTGGCGCGGAGCGCCCCTATTTCCATGCTGCCGAGGCCGGTCTGCCGATTGTGGCACTAACAGAGTTTCTCCAGATAAAAGCGGCAGCGAAAGAGAGCAGGGAGCGGGCCGAATCGCTGGTAAAAACAGCGGTAGAGGATATCCTTAAAGTAACTTCCGGCAGCCGAGCCGCCGACAACCCATTTCTGCTGGCCCGCCAGTGGGTCAAACCGGTAGACGGCCAGGTGTATCCCGCTTTTTTTGTACCCCACAATAATGAAACCGGGTACTGGTGGCAGGGGGAGAACGCCAGGTTGGCCTCCCTCTCCTGTGCAGCCAGGCGTGCCGTCCGTTATTTCGGTGATAAACCGGAAACGGCTGCAGTACTCGATGAGTTCGCCGATGCACAGCTGCACTGGATTCTGGGGCGCAACCCTTATGACATGTGTATGCTGCAGGGACATGGCCGCAATAATCCCCGCTATGAAGAGTTTTATCCGAATGCCCCCGGCGGTATCTGTAATGGAATTACTGCCGGTTTTACGGATGAAGCGGACATCGATTTTCTGCCGGCGGAGGTTGAAGGGCGCGGAGATCACCGGTGGCGCTGGAGCGAACAGTGGATACCGCATGCCGCCTGGTTTTTGCTGGCCCTTGCGGCAGACTCTAAAAGATGGAAGCAGTAGTATATGCATTCATTGGTCTTGGTTCCACCTCCCCGGGTGCTTGAACTCACCGATTCTCCTTTTCAACTGAGCTCCGCCCAGCGGCAGGCTATTGAAGCTTTTACCCTCGATGCCCCCCTGCCGGCGGGCTTCTCTTTCACACTAGTTGAACCAGCCTCCAGCCCTACATATGGAGCTGAGCCTCAGACTGAGCGAAGGTATGACTGGTACCGTATAAAGATGGGCCCGGGTAGTATTGAAATTGCGGCTGCAGAGAAACGGGGCTGCATCTACGCCCTCCAGACA
>CAZAMY010000439.1:0-2976 GCA_964485995.1 uncultured Sediminispirochaeta sp. | reverse complement strand
CTGAGATTACGCTAATACCCTGACGGTGGTGGTTAATTATTTCTAAATTCCGAAGAATAACATTCTCATTCCATGGGGTACCGCAGTAGATTTTGCCAAGGCATTTTTAGTCTCCTTCATTGAAAAGAAGTATTGTATCTGAAGGAACTTTCAAGGGCCTCGAAACCCCACCAGACTGCAATTGTAAAACCACTTCGACTAAACAAGTTTCTGTCGCTCCTTGGTGTTGATAATCAGCATCTGTAGCCGGTTCTCCACGTTGGCAAAACTTGTATCCGGGTCGTAGTCGAGGCTTAAAATCTGAATATCCGGTTTGTCTCTTTTGATCCGTTTTACCAATCCCCGGCCGGTGACATGGTTTGGAATACAGCCGAAGGGCTGCAGAATCAGAAATGACTTTACTCCGTGATCGGCATGGTGCAGTATCTCCCCCGCAATCATCCAGCCTTCTCCGGAGGTAAAGGTCTTATCAATTATGTGGTGGGACCGCTCCGCAATCTCTTCAAGAGGAGGTTTTCCCTCCCACAAGGGGTGCCGCGAGCCGACCTCTTCCAGTGTGCGGAGTACCCGGTGGATATAGCGGTTGGTGGTTTTGGTAAAGAAAATCTGCAGCGCCGGGTGGGATACATGGTACTCCTCTTTCTGGTCTATTTCCAGCAGATACTCCCGGTGCATGTTGTAAAACAGGTTCGGCATCATCACCTCAATTCCGTTTTTCTCCAGATATTCCTCTATTCGGTTATTTGAGGAGGGGTGAAAGTTAAGCAGAAACTCACCTATCATAAATACCCGGGGTTTGCGTGTGCTGCGGTCGTAGTCAATACCCCTAAACTTTTCTATTGCCTGCTCGAAGGCGTTCCGGGCGCTCTTGAGGCTGGTATCAAACCCTTGGCAAATTGAATTGACCGCCCTTTCAAATACCGCGTCCGTTTCTCCTTTATTCAGCTCATAGGGGCGGATTTTGCGCCGCAGGTCCTCCAGAATATCGTTCATAATAAGTCCCCACAGCATACGAAGCTCGAATAAGGGGGAGAGTTTGAAGCCTGGGTGCAGGTTCTTTTTATCAGTATCCGTAGTGATAATCGGTATCTGCCCGTACCCGGCATCGTCCAGGGCCTGCCTGGCCATCATCGCGTAGTGGGCCAGGCGGCAATCGCATTGAGCCTTGGCCAGACCAAGCACTACCTCGTCCGGATTGTACTTTCCCTGGTCCAGAACCGACAGAAACTCGCCGATGTTTATCTGGGCCGGGAAGCACATGTCGTTGTGCACGTACTTCTTGCCAAGTTTGATGGCCTTTGTATCTGCAATCGGCATTGCCTCTACCCGGAAACCCTGCTTTCTTATGGCTGCCGTGGCCATTTGGGCAAAAGCCCAGGTTACGTTGGGAATAAGAATTATCTTCTCGTGTTCCCTTTTTTTATACTGCACTTCGTAGGCCTTTATCCGGTTGTTGTAGAACTGAAGCCCCTTCTCGCGCTGCGACTTTACCGTCTCTACAAACGACTTGACGCGAATATTCAGGGGGCCGGATACCTCGCTCTCATCCATCTTTAGGATAAGGGGGCTTTTGCCGGACTGCTGCTTCAGCAGCCGGGTTACCTCATCAGAGATAACCGCGTCATGGCCGCAGCCGAAACTTACAATCTGGGCGTATTCAAGTTTGGGGTGGGCCGCCGCTATTTGTGCTCCTGCAAACATCCGTACATGAAAATTGACCGTCAGCTCGGCCCTGACCGGGCTTAAATCTACCTCGTTCAGCCCCTGCAGAGCATCCAAGGGGAGGGTAGGTATGCCGAGCTTAGAAAAATAGTCGGAGAGGTTGTGGTTTATAAGCTCGTCTGAGTGGTAGGGCCGGCCGGCAATTACTACGGCAAACTCTTTCTCTTCAAGCGAGTCCAGGAGCTCCTGTCCCGCATCTGTGAGGGTTCGGTTGAACTCTTCCGTGGCCCGGTCACCCTCTTCTATGGCCGCCATTATTAATCTCTCAGGCAGCCCGAAGGTCTTGCTCATATACTCGGTAATCGATTTACGCCGTGCCTTGGAATCGGTCCAGTGAAAGTTAGGCGTGTCCATGGGAATCCCGTGTTTTTCAAAAGGCTCGTCGTTGTTACGAAGCACCATCGGGTAGCCCTTCAGAACTGCGCAGGCGTGCTCGCTGTAGATAGATTTGTTTTCCGTAATCATTCTGTTCATAATCGGCATAAAAATGCGGTCTACCTGCTTTTCGACCAGGTTCTGTATATGCCCGTGGGCAAGTTTGGCGGGAAAGCAGATGGTGTCCGAAGGAATCAGAGAGAGACCACTTTCGAATATCTTTACCGAGCTCTTAGCCGACAGCTGCACCCGGAAGCCGAGGGAGCGGAAAAAGCTGCTCCAGAAGGGATAGGAGTGCCAGAACTCCAGTACCCGGGGTATTCCAATCGTCAAATCCTTGGCTGGGGCAAGGAGTTTGGGGGAGTAATCCTTAAAGAGAATCTTTTCCCTGTATCGGAACAGATCCCGCGAGTTGTTACGCCGGCGGTTAATCCTTTTAAGCTCTTCCTTTACCTGGGGGTTATGGGCCTCGCCAATTACCTCGCCCCTCTCGCAGCGGTTGCCAGTGATAATGTGGGAACCGCTGGAAAAGCTGATTCGAGTACGGTTACAGTTGTTGGAACAGTATGGGCAGATGAGCCCGGTTTCCTGACTGTAGGAAAAACCGAGCAGATCCTCCCAGCCTATAAACGAAGAGCTTCGCAGCCCCTTTGTTGTCTGCTGTTTCTTGGTCAGAAGAGCTATACCGATGGCCCCCATCTCCCCGGGATAGGGTGCCCGTTTCACCTCCGCCCCGGTGTAAATTTCAAGGGCCCGTAATACCGCATCGTTGCGCAGGGTTCCTCCCTGGACAACAATGTTCCTGCCCAGGGCTTTCAGGTTGGAAAGTCGGATTACCTTGGTAAAAACTGATCGTGAGGGGCACGCCGACGGCTAGAT
>CAZAMY010000438.1:0-2985 GCA_964485995.1 uncultured Sediminispirochaeta sp. | reverse complement strand
GAAATAGCCCGCGCCCTTACTCTTGGTGCAAAGGTAATTATTTTCGATGAACCGACCTCTTCGCTTACCGAAACGGAAAAGGATGTACTTTTCAAAAATATCAATACCCTCAGAAAGAAGGGTGTGGGAATCATTTATATCACCCATAAGATGGATGAAGTATTCGAAATAAGTGACAGAATTACTGTGTTGCGCGATGGAAAGAACAGCGGCAATCTAATAACGTCGGAGGCTAAACTGGATGATATCATCAGTTTGATGATCGGCCGGGTTATAGATGACTATTTTCACAAAAATGAAGCTGAGAAGGGAAAAGAGATCCTGCGAGTTGAAGGACTCACCTTGTCGGGTTTGTTTGAAGATATTGGCTTTTCCGTACGACAGGGCGAGGTAGTCGGCCTGTACGGACTGGTGGGAGCCGGCCGTACCGAGGTTGCTGAAACGATTTTCGGAGCACGGGGCCAACATTCCGGAAAAGTGTTTATAGAGGATCATGAGGTCAAAATCAAGAGTACCGGTGATGCGGTGAAGTTGGGGATGGGATTTGTGCCTGAAGACCGTAAGGAGAAAGGCGTAGTATTAAAAATGTCCTGCCTTGAAAACACCAGTATTGCCAAACTTCCTTGGTTAAACACCTACGGTTTCTTGCAGGAAAGGGAAGAAAAACGGATATTCAAAGACTACAAAGAAAAACTGTCCATCTCTACTCCCAGTGCCCAGCAGCAGGTAGTCAAGTTGAGCGGCGGAAACCAGCAGAAAATTGTAATTGCCAAGTGGCTGTGTCTGAACCCGCGGCTGTTGATACTCGATGAACCGACTCGTGGTATCGATGTAGGCTCCAAAGCGGAAATTCACAAGCTAATTGCGAAACTGGCTGAAACCGGAATAGCGGTAATCGTTATTAGTTCTGAAATGCCGGAGATTATGGGTGTGAGCGACAGAATCGTGACCATGCGGCAGGGAAGGATATCGGGTGAGTTCAGCGGAGATGAAATTACCGAAGCGAATCTAATAAAAGCCATAGCGCATGTAAACTAACGTGAAAGTAAAGTGAGGATATGAGTATGGAAAGAGTTAGATTGGGCGTGCTCGGGATGGGGCGTCAGGGACAAATACACTCGAAGAATATTGCCTATCGTATACCTGAAGCGGAGCTCGTATGTGTGAGCGATGTGACTGAGGAGCGGGCCCGGCAGGTGGGGATCGATGGAGTCGATGCATATGATGATTATCGGCGGGTTCTCGACAGAAAAGATCTCGATGGGGTCGTTATTGCCACCTCAACCGATACGCATGAAGAGGTGATCAAAGCCGCCTCCGATGCCGGGCTGCACATGTTCTGCGAGAAGCCGATCGCGACTACTCTGAAAGCGATTGATGAAGTACTGGCTATTGTCAACGCATCCGGCGTGAAATTCATGGTTGGGTTCAACCGGCGATATGATCCTACTTTCAAGCATGTATGGGAACTCGTACAAAACGGCACAGTCGGAAACCCGATGATTGTGAATATTACCAGTCGAGACCCGCAGCCGCCCCACCTCGAATATTTGAAGGTATGCGGCGGTATCTTTTTTGACACGACCGTTCATGATTTCGATATGGCCCGCTATCTGTCGGGAAAAGAAATTCATGAAGTATATGCCACTGGGAGCGTCCTGGTGGATGAGCGGATTGGTGAGCTCGGGGACTTGGATACCACCATGGTAACCCTCAAGTTCGATGGCGGAACTGTAGGCTCGATTAACAATTCTCGGCAAACCGGCTACAGCTATGACCAGCGGGTCGAGGTTTTCGGTTCGAAAGCCTGTGCTTTTGGAAATAATGAGACCCCTACCCGTGTGGAATATACCAATCCGGAGGGTACTCATAGCGATGTGCCCCTCTATTTTAATATAGAAAGGTACCCGGAGGCATTTTACGGGGAGATCCAGGCTTTTACGGATTGCATCAAGAATGACACCCCGGCACCGGTAACCGGAGAAGACGGCCGCAAAGCGGTGGTCCTGTCGATGGCTGCCCGTAAGTCGTATGAAGAAAACCGCCCGGTAAAGGTCAGTGAGATAGGATAGGAGTTGCGTGGTATGTACGGTAAAAATAAAATCGGAATATGTGCCTGGTCGCTGCCGATCGACGGTCCTTGTGCAGCAAAATTAGCCGCGGAAATTGGGTTGGATGGTATTCAGCTGGATATCGGTCCGTATGAGCGGGGTTTTCCTCTTTCAAGGGAATTCGTGCAGCAGGCCTACATGGATACTGCGGTAGAATACGGTATCAGTTATCCCTCCATGGCTGCCAGAGTGTCGGATTACTACAGTATGGTAGCAGCACCGGGCGAACGGGAGCACGAAATTGTGAAAACCGGCATTGCGAAAGCAATTGAAGCCTGCGGAAATATGAAGATACCGCTGCTGCTTATACCGAATTTCGAGAAGAGCGCAATCAAGAACTATCGCGACTTCGACATTGTAGTCGAGGTAATGAAATGGGCCTGCGATCTTGCCGCCGAGAGGGGTATCATCATTGCGGCGGAAAATACACTTTCGGTTGAGGAGACAGTAAAGCTTATTACTGGAGTTGACCGGGCTAACTTCAAAATTTACTTCGATTTCCAGAACTATTATCTGCACAAAGAGTATTACAGTCCCGAAATACTGGAATCACTGTTTCCGCATGTGGCCGAACTGCATGTCAAAGACGGCCGGAACAAAGACCTGAGCGGAGCTTTGCTCGGTGAAGGGGATGTACACTTCCACGAGTCGATGGATGTGTTGAGAACCCGCAACTACTCCGGGTGGATAGTTACGGAAAATTATTATGATGTTGCGCCGCTGTGCGGCGAGAATGATAATCCCGTCGAGTTAATTAAGAAGGATCTCGCGACGCTGAGGAAGGTTCTTTCTTAGCTAAGAGCTGAACATGTAAGGTTCGGCATGGTGGACCGTTTTTTTGGATAAATGGTCTAATAATATTATTATAGGAGTT
>CAZAMY010000437.1:0-2994 GCA_964485995.1 uncultured Sediminispirochaeta sp. | reverse complement strand
ACCTCGTGTTGAGCGACCCCGCCTCCGCATCGATATCGGCATTCCGCGAATGGAACCCTGACTCCAACGTAACCTGCAGATTGTCCCGTTCCCGCAGGGATGCCGACAGGTCCCATGTCCGGTCCATCACCCGGTTTTCCCACAGCAAAGTACTGTTCAAACCGATAGAACTCTGCTGTCGACTGGCAAGCTTCAATTCGGCTGACCTCAGAATATCGATCGAATCGTAGTTGTGCTGCTCGCTGTACTCGTCATTCAGTCGGAAGCGATTATCCGCCAGCGGCAGGTCCAGGCGGTACCCCCCCGCCGGCAGATACTTCTCCGCGTCCCACTGCCCGTTGTAATGCAGGCCGATGCTGCTGCTCAGCAGCTTAAAATCGAGGGAGTTGGTAAAAGCCACCGCAGCCGCCGGGGCGGGGGTCAGCCCGCCCTGATATCCGGCTTGCCGCCCGTACACCGTCTGCCTGAAGTGCAGCTGGTGCAGCAGCGGCGCTCCGCCTATCTGCACCAGTGCTTCAGGATAGAGGTACTCCACTTCGGTTTTTCCGCCCACGCCGATATACAGCCGCGGGTCGTGCAGATACACTTCGTCAATTTCGAGGGCGCCGGCGCCTCCGACCACAGCTTCTACTGTAAACTCATTGACCCCGGCGGCTGTGTCCTTTTGTGTTATGCCCTCGGCTGCCGTAACGAGCTGCGCGCCACCGGCGACCGGGCTGCCGTCGATCAGTATACGGTTGTCCGGGTCGGAGGAGTGCAGCTTCCAGGTGTACCGCCGCCAGTCGCTGTGGGCGGTCGGCGGGTTGAACTCGACCGCCAGCCCCTCGTTCTGCGGATTTTTCAGGATCAGCCGCAGTGTGTCCGGTTCGTCCGCTTCGGTGCGCATAAAAAACGAAAACGTCTCATACTCGCCCAACTGGAAGGGGGTATGGTAGCCGGTCATGGACCAGTCGTTGGATGTCCAGGCCACCCGGGTGACCTTGGTGTTAAAAACCGAGTCTTCGTTCAGCAGATCCGCCTCAGGCTGATCCATCAGCGATTTGTAGCTCGGACTGCCGGGGTCCAGCGAACGGGTAAATACCTCGAAATCGGCAGCGTTACCGGCAGCGCCGGTAAAGGGAGTGCCCTGCAGGTCGATGTCGGCGATAAGCAGCCGGCCTTCGGCAGTGCTGGCCCCCGATTCGGCGACCACAAACTCGATGCCGGTGGCGGCTTTGAGTTTTTCGCGGTCTTCATCGGACAAAGGAATGGTGATCCTCTGCCAGGCAGTGGTCGAGTTGATGCCCGGTGTCTTGATGACCGGTACCGGTAGTACAGCTGAAGCCCCATCCAGCACCCCGTTCCCGTCCAGGTCCTCACTGTTTACCCGGCTTTCGCTGGGGGCCCAGGGCAGGGCCGGCGCCACCGGCAGCACAAAGCCCTCATCATTGAAAGCAAATCCGCCGTCCAGAGGCGACTCCTCCTCGTCGAGCGTGCTGTCAGCATCCAGGTCCTCGTACAGGCGTCCCAGCAAAAGGTGCAGATTTATATCGCCGGAGGGCGAGCTGGTTTCCCGTCCGATGTGCCTCACCAGCAGGGTTATCGCCCGTACATGCGACAGATCGACCGGACCGTTGCCTGCGCTCAGTGGGATAGTACCGCCGACCCACTGCCCGCTGGACAGGGAGTATTCCATTACCATCGCATTGCCCTCGGTTTCGCTGCCGGTGGCGGCAATGTAGGGGCCGGTTCGGTTGTCACCGCCGCTCTGGGAGTAGGGGTACACCTGATCGGCCGGCGGCTCCCAAGAATAATTCTGCAGCTGATACCCGCCGGCAAAGCTGTAGTTGTAGTAATCCTTGTAAAAGAGCCGGCCGCGGGAGGTGTGGTCGAAAGGACCGATGCTCGATGACTCATAGTTCGTTGCGTTCACCGGCGCACCCGGATACATCAGTTCGCCGTTGATCGATACCGGAAAGGCGCTGTCGTTCATGCCGTACAGCCGCAGGCGGCCGGTGGTGTTGGGGCTGCGGACGTTGATCCCCGATTCCACGGCAAAGCTGAAGCGGTCGCTGCGGTAGGCCAGCCGGCCGGCGGTCAGCATCGAGCCCTCCGCTTCGCCGGGCTCGGTGATGTAGGCGTTGGGGTCGGCGTTCCAGCGCAGCCCCAGGTTCAGGTCGGCGGACCACTGTTCGTTGAAGTTGAAGCGGTTTATAGCAGCCGCGAAGATGTCCCCGCCGACCGCCTGGGCACTGGTGCTGCGGAAGCTGATATCAATTCTCTCATTTTGACCGGGAGGAATGAAAAAGTTGACCTCGCCGGTGTCCGGATTAAAAGTGAAGCGCTGCTCCGGCACGCCGTTTCTGAGTACGGTAATCGATCCCTCCAACACGTTCGTTCCGAGGTTGTAGCTGCCGACCGGCGACAGCTGCTCAAAACGCAGCTCTTTTTCCACCGGTTCGGTGCCGTCGCTGGGGCCGGGGCCGTAAATCGAGCGGGCCCAACTGCTCTCGTCAGTGTAGACCAACAGGGGATAGCGGGCTTCATGGCTGCGCAGATCAAAGCCGGCGGGGGCAATCCGCGCCTTTTCAGCATCCTGAAACTGTTCGATCGGCAGGCGGCTGCCCCCGCTGGAGTTCCGGTCGGCCAGCCAGAGGGTCGTGTTGCCCGAATCGGCCTGCACCGTCGAACCGGCGGAGTACACCGACCGCAGCTCGAAGGGGCTCCACTGGCCGGGGCTGAACAGGAGCAGAGCGGGGTTGCCTCCTGTATCCGGCAAGCCCGTACGTTGCCAGTCGGTAAAATCGGTAATTCCGGCAAATGTAAAATAGTCTCCGGCTGGGGTATTGCTCCAGTAGAAATCTATGGAGGTGCCTAAATCTAAAACAGCACTATCTCCCGTTCCGCTTATTCCGGTCAGTGCCCCGCTGCCGAGCGACGGATCGCCGACCGGGGTACCGGAACCGCCCTTCTCATAATACACCACAAGTTCCGCTTCGGCGGGGGAGCGTAGGA
>CAZAMY010000436.1:0-2994 GCA_964485995.1 uncultured Sediminispirochaeta sp. | reverse complement strand
ATCGCAGCGAGGCGAACCGGGCAGCACAGTGACGGTCACGATTCTGCGCGGTAAGGACATCACCTTCGATGTCGATATTACCCGGGCCATCATAGAAATCCCGACGGTCAAACACGACATGATCAACGAACAGATCGGCTACATCCGCATTATCCAGTTCACGCCCTACACCGACGACCGAGTAAAAGAGGCCCTTAAGGAGTTCAAACAGAATAACTACTCCAAACTGATAATCGATGTACGTCAGAACCCCGGCGGTCTGCTGACCTCGGTGGTAGACACCGTCGACATGATCGTTTCGGAGGGCACCATCGTAAGCACCCGCTCGCGTATCGCCCAGGAAAACGAGGTTTTTAGCGCCGATCCGAAGCGGGATGTCGATCCGGAAGTGCCCATTGTGGTACTGATCGACCAGGGCTCGGCCTCTGCTTCCGAGATACTAGCCGGCGCACTGAAGGATACCGGCCGCGCTATACTCATAGGCGAAACCAGCTTCGGCAAGGGTTCTGTACAGAAGATCATTCCCTTCGGCCAGAGCGGCTTCAAGTTGACTATTTCGCGCTACTATACCCCGGCCGGCATCAATATCGACAAAGTCGGAATCGACCCGGATATCGAAATAAAGGAACCCGAGTTGACCGAAGCGGACAACGAGGATCTAAAGGAAATTTTCGAGGAGCGGCTCATATCCGAGTTCGTGGATAAAAACCCCGACGCCTCCGAACGGCAGCGCGAGCAGTTTGCACAACAGCTGAAGCGGGAATACGACATCAATCTGGAAGACCGTCTGCTGCGCAAACTCATCCGCAACGAGTTCCAGCGCAGAATGGACTTTCCTCCGGTGTATGACCTCAAATACGACCAGCCGCTGCAGAAAGCGGTCGAGCTGTTGGGGCAGGGTGAGATTTCCGACATGATTGAAGAAGCTCAGAAAAATGCCCCCACAGGCGGAAACTCCACAGGCGGAAATTCTGCCGCCAACGGGGCAATCGACTTCGACCTGTTCGATTTTCCCGCAGCAGGATCGCAGCGCAAGGAGCAGCCGAAACCATGAAACATGTAACATTGCACATACGTACCGGAGCTCACACCGAGCTCAACGACATTACCTCGCAGGTGGCCAAGGCGGTCAGCGAGAGCGGCGTTCAGGACGGACGCTGTACGGTCTACATTCCCCACACAACCTGCGGGGTCACCATCAATGAGAACGCCGATCCGTCGGTAAAAAAGGATATTCTGCACGAGCTGAACAAAGTAATTCCCCTCAACGACAACTATGCCCACATGGAAGGCAATTCCGCCGCCCACATAAAATCTTCGCTGATGGGGTTCAGCGTCACCATACCGGTCAGCGGCGGCCGCATGATGCTGGGCACCTGGCAGGGAATCTACTTGTGCGAGTTCGACGGGCCGCGCAGCCGCAAAGCGGTAGTCTCGGTCGGCGATTAGGAGCGGGGGAACCCGTGCGCCGCTATCTGCTGCCCGATGGCACCGGCCAGCCGCCTCATTCCCGCATCCGCCTCTCCGGCGATGATTTCCACTATCTAGTGCATGTCCTGCGCTACCCCCGGGGCAGCCGTTTCGAGGCGATCGACCGGCAGGGCCGTCTCTATATGGCCGCGGTAGGCCAAATCCACGCCGACTCGCTGGAACTCGAACTTCAGCCTATTCCGGGCAGCGATTCGAGGGCGGGGCCCCAGCCTCCAGCACAGGCGGCGGCAGAGTCGCCCGAATACTACCTGTATCAGGCTCTGTTGAAAGGCAGAAAAATGGAGACAGTACTGCGGCAGGCGGCGGCAGCCGGCATCCACCACATTATTCCGCTGCAGAGCGAACACGCTGTGGCAAAAATAGAAAACCCGCAGCGGGAGGAGAAAAAGCGCTCTCGCTGGGACGCGGTTATCAAAGAGGCGATTCAGCAGAGCGGCAGCAGCGTCATTACCCGCATCCATCCAAGCACCACCCTGCAGGCTGTCGAAAAAAATTGGTCGAGCTCGACTTTAGGGCTCTTTTTTCATGAGGTACCCCTTGAAAATGGCTCGCTTCACAGGTATCTTTCCAGTTGCCCTCACAAGGTAGCACTCTTTATCGGTCCGGAAGGCGGGTTTTCCCGCAACGAAGTACACCTGCTGCGCAGCATCAGCTGCCGTCCGGTACACCTGCACACCAACATACTGAGGGCTGAAACAGCCGCCATTTATGCAATCGGGGCCGTACAAACAATTGTAGGGGAGAAAAACCAGTGGAAACCCGTACTCCAATCTCCGGAAATGACGGACACAGCCGAATATCGGTAATCGGTGTGCCGATCGATGTACTTCCGGAAAAGGACATCGAAGAGACAGTCAGAAATTACCTCGATGATCAGGGAAAGCACCAGATCGTGTTCCTCACACTATGGGATGTACTGCGCGCCCGCGGCAACAGCGACTTTGCCCGGACAGTCCACGAAGCCGGGCTGGTCATCCCTACCTCGAAAAGCATACAGAAAGCGGCCAAATTCCTGCACAAACGCGAACCGGTCCGTTATATGCCGTTTTCATTTGTGATCCGTCTGCTGGGAGTGCTGGAGAAACACGGCAAAAGCGTCTATCTGGTGGGTCTGCGGCCGGAGTTCCTGCACACCGCCTCGGCTAATCTGCGCGACAGCTTCCCGGGGCTGCAGATAGTCGGCCGTTACGCCGGTTACTTCTCGAAAGAACGCGAAAAGGACGTAGTCACCGCCATCAAAAAGGCCGGCCCCTCGCTGGTACTGGCAGGCCCCGGGGTAACCAAAGGCAGACTCTGGTTCCGCAAACACCGCAAAGACCTCCCGGTAGGGCTTTCACTGTGGTGCGGAGAGTGTTTTGAAATATTCAGTGGAAAACGGGACAAACCGGCCGAGAAAAGCTGGAACCGCGGAACCTACTGGCTGCGGGACATTTTGCGCCGTCCATGGACCATACTCAGGATTTTTTACTACACCTACTTTTTGCTGCTCTTGTTAATTTACCG
>CAZAMY010000435.1:0-2996 GCA_964485995.1 uncultured Sediminispirochaeta sp. | reverse complement strand
GGCTTGTTCAGATAACACATATGCGCTCCCATCAAAAATGGCGTGATAAGACCGATGGTACATTCATACGTGTGGGCCAGCGGCAAAATCGACAAAAGCCGATCGCCGGGTTTCAGCTTCGGTATATCTGCCGAGGCTTCGGCATCATACACAATATTCTTATGACTGAGCATAACGCCTTTAGATGTACCGGTAGTTCCGGAGGTGTAGATGATTGTTGCGGTATCATCCTCACCAACCAGCTCCCTCATTTCAACCGGATGTTCATCGGTCTCTATCTGCTTCCAACCTGCACTTTTGTTCTTCAGTTTGCCAGCCGGCAGAGGTCGCGGAATTTCACTAAGATTATCCACACACAAGGCTGGTTTATCCGCATCATCGAGTGGCACTCGTATCTTATCGATCAATTTCACACTTACGCAGAATGCAACCGGCTCCGAGTGAGCGATGATGTTGGCGATTTCATCGGGATGGAAGTCGGTTAGAATTGGAACAATCACAGCTCCCATGGTGGTAACGGCAAAATAGCAGACGGCCCAATTAGGCTGATTCTCACTTAGAAGTATCACCCGGTCTCCCGCTTTTATTCCACGCTTCTGCAGATGACGCCGCAGCGAGACTACCTGATTATAGAAACTCCGATAGGAATAAGGCTCTCCGTCTACAAACGACAGCACATCGTAATGTCCGTATTTCCGTGTGCTTTCTATGAGGAGATTCTCAAGTGTAAGTGTTTTCAAACGCACGGGCCCACCTCTTAGCTCTGTAGTTTAAAGGATGCGATAAGTTCTCCCTACTGTAGTACACTGCGATATTTAGTTCAATATACGGGATAACCAGCCTTATTGCAAAAATCATTTAACTGTGATAATTCTTTAGAGCACTACCAGAATAGGAGTTAACTATGTCATTTCGCATACGCGATATACTGCAGATGGAACCGAGCGAGCAGGAGGTTACCATCGAAGGCTGGGTTAAAACCAAGCGTGATTCTAAGAACGTAACCTTTCTAGAAATTACCGATGGTTCCTCGTTTAAAGGCATTCAAGTAATAGTAGACCACGATGAACAGGGTACTTTTGATTATCTCGAATCGGCAACCACTGGTTCGAGTGTAAGAATAATTGGTAAACTGGTAGCCTCCCCCGGAAAAAATCAGACAGTGGAAGTACAGGCAAGGGAGGTCGAAATTATCGGACAGGCTCCGGCCGACTCCTATCCACTGCAGAAAAAGCGCCACTCCTTCGAGTTCCTGCGGGAGATCGCCCATCTGCGGCCCCGTACCAACACTTTCGGTGCAGTAACCAGGGTAAGGAACGCCCTCAGCTTCGCCATCCATAAATTTTTTCAGGAACGGGGATTCATGTACGTGCATACTCCCATCATATCCGCCAGTGACTGTGAAGGCGCCGGCGAGATGTTTCAGGTCACTACCCTTCCGCTGAACGAAGTCCCAAAACAGAACGGAGATGTGGATTACAGTCAGGATTTCTTCGGCAAACAGGCCAGTCTGACGGTGAGCGGCCAGCTCGAAGCGGAAATCTATGCATTGGCCATGCGGGATGTGTATACCTTCGGACCGACCTTCCGGGCAGAAAACTCCAACACCAGTCGTCACTTGGCCGAGTTCTGGATGATCGAGCCCGAGATGGCATTCTGCACCCTGGAAGGCGACATGGAGCTGGCCGAAGATTTTATTAAGTACATCCTTAAATATGTACTCGACAATTGTGGTGAGGACATGGACTTCTTCAATAAATGGATTCAGAAGGGTGTAAAAGAGAGTATTCAGAATGTAGTGGATTCGCGCTTCCAGCATGTCACCTACTCAAAGGCGATTGAACTGCTGGAAAAAGCGGACCGCCAATTTGAGTACCCGGTCGGCTGGGGGGCAGACCTGCAGTCCGAACACGAACGCTACCTCACCGAAGAGGTCTACAAAGGGCCTATAATCGTAACTGACTATCCGAAGCAGATAAAAGCCTTCTACATGAAAATGAACGACGACAACCAAACCGTCCGCGCAATGGATGTCCTGGTTCCGCGGCTCGGCGAGATCATCGGCGGCAGCGAGCGTGAAGACCGCTACGACGTGCTGTTAAAACGGATAGAAGCGATGAACTTGAATCCAGAGGACTACTGGTGGTACCTCGACCTGCGGCGTTACGGCAGCGTGCCCCACTCGGGTTTCGGTCTCGGATTCGAACGACTGGTACAGTACGTAACCGGAATGCATAACATTCGCGATGTCATCCCCTTCCCGCGTACAGTCAAAAACGCCGAGTTCTAAGCCCGCTACCTCTGCAGCTTAGTCAGTTCACGGTCGAAGGCGCCGGCAAACAGCCGGACCTCCCGCTCACCAAGGGTATTACCTCCGGCCGGCGTAACACCGGCCTCTCGCAGCTCCATCATCGCATCGCGCAGCGAGAGCCGCTCGCGTATATTCTCTTCGTTGTACACGTTGCCCCGATCGTCTATGGCCACAGCCCCGCACTCGACTACCCGCGCGGCCAGAGGAACATCATGGGTGAAGACTAAATCTCCCGGTTCAGCGTGTTCGGCAATATAATCATCTACATCACCAGAACCGTGCTCCACCAGCACATTCTCCACGCTGCGGCCCTTTGTATCGGAGAGTTTCCGGTCGGAGACGAATACCGTTTTTATCCCCGTCCTCTCGGCAGCCTTTCTAATAATGCTGCGCAGACGCCGGGGACAAGAATCAGCATCGACTAGTATCTGCATCTTCAACTCCCTTCGCCCTATTGGCCCGAAGGGTCTGTGCCGGGAATCGTGGCAATGTACATATCTCCCTGACCAGAGATTCGATACGCCCCGGCAGCGAAGGGAACCACAACACTCTCGCCGCGAACCACATGCAGCGGGGACCCGCCCTTTTCCGTCGCAATGCTCAATTCGCCCCCGGTACAGATTCCAATTTCAATCGAGGTACGGGCGCTGCGCCGCACCGACGAATCCTCGCGCACACTGCACTG
>CAZAMY010000434.1:0-2999 GCA_964485995.1 uncultured Sediminispirochaeta sp. | reverse complement strand
CGCCCAGCACATAGGCGGTATTGATAATGATTTGATCGGCCTCCCGATAGAACGCATCCGAACTCTCGGTTACCAAGACATACCACTCAAAGGGAACAAACTGAAACGACTGACCTACTCGGTGCACTCCGCCCAGAGTAAAATCTATCCAGCCCTCTTCGCCCTGATGAATTTTTCTGTAGAGGCGGGCCTTCTCGACCACTGTAAGCTTGACATCGGAAGTCGACATTGCCACCCGTGCATCAGAATCGAGGGCCAGAATGAGCTCGGTTTCACTGCGGATGATAGAACGAGCATAAGAAGAAACCGCATTCTTGGCAACAGTAAGATAGCGTTCATCCTCCTGCAGCCGGTTCTGCTCCAGCAGATTCCACTGACTATAGGCGTAGTTTTCCAGCTCATCCGCTTTGAAGCCCAGAAACTCTATTGCGATGCGCGTCATACCGCTTCGTGCCGACAAAGAGGACACTACTCCGGTGATTATCAAAGAGGACATTAAGATTGGTACTACGACAAAAATGATCTTTGCTCGAATTCTCACCTGGCTGCACGACTCCTATCAGTAATAATAATCGGATACTACTGCCGGCCGCTTAAACTTTTCAGCTGAATGTGTCGAAAACTTAAATGATCTATGTTAGAGGAGTTGAAAAGAAGTGGCCACAACCTCTCCCTCACAGCACACACCTTCAAAGGGGACTCCACACGATGATATCCCGATAGAGGTCGAGGGGTTCTCGGAAGAAGAGCGGCAAGAAATAGTCAAACAGATAGACGAGGTTGCCCGCCGAAATCGTATCGGGAGTTCGGAAGCATTCTCCAAGATCCAACCGGAGAAGAAGGGCGCTGTCTTTCCCTTGGTCGTCAATATATTAGCCGTCCTGTTTATTGCAGCGGGAGTTTTCGGAGCCAACTACTACTTCGGACAGCGAATCGAACAGCTCGGGGTGGAATCCAGACAATTCGAAACGGCTGAAGGGAAAATCCTTGAGGAAGTAAAAAAAGAATCGGAACAGAAGCTTCAGGCCAAGGAACAGGAGATTTCACAAATTCGAGATGATCTTCAGGAGATAGAGCAGGAACGGCAGGCTCTTCAGGAGAACATGGAGGCGGAAATTGCTGCAAAAGAGCAGCAACTGAAACAGAGTCTCGAAGAGGCGCTGCAGCAGGAACGACAGCGCCTCGAATCGGAAGGGATCAGCAGTCAGGAGCTGGAGCAGCAGCTCCAGCAGTTCCGTTCACAGCAGGAACAACAGGTTCAGTCTGCGATAGAAGAGTACCGTGCCGAAACTATGCAGCAGCTCGAGGAGAAGGAACAGCAGCTTCGGCAGGCACAGGAAACCGCTGAACAGATATTAGCCGAAGCCAATCGCGAAAAAGCAGAAATTCTGCAGGAAACCGAGGCGCGGGAAGCGGAGTTGCGACAGCAGTTCGAGCAAGAACGAGAACGCCTTACTGCAGAATCAGCCGAAGCACAGCAGGAGCTCGAACGCTTGGCCGAACTGCGTCAGAACGAACAGCTCTACCGTGATCAGATAAACAGCATGTATCGCCAGATTCAGACGACACTGAGCGAAGGCGACCGCCAGGCGGCACAGGCGGCAATTGCCGATATGCGCGAGTTTCTGCAGAGTATTGCTGTGGATGAAGCCCCATCGATTGCCAGGCGGCGGGATATAGACCAATTCATCCTGAACATTTTGGAAAGTGAGGCGACTAAAGTAGCCGCAGGGCCGGATGAATCCCTGCTCCAAGCCGCAAAAACCATTACCGCACTACGAACTACCGTTGAAGAAGCCCAGCGACTGCAGCAAGAGGGCAGCTTATACGAGGCTAAACGCAACTACAACCGGGCAATAGAGATGCTGCCATCGGTAGCTGCCGCGACCAGTCAGCTCGATGCGATAAACCAGCAGGAGCAGGCCGAGCGAATACGAGAGTTGCTGACCGAAGCTCAGAGCTCGAGTGAGGCGGAGCAGTTTAATCAAGCGCTCGAACAGTATACCGCTGCAGTGACCGAGGCGGCAGATACCCATTCGGCGGCGGCTGTTAGTGCAGTTGAGGGCTTAATCGAGATATACACGGGACAGCTGGAAACTGCGGAATCAGCATATCAGACTCGCCAGCGTGAATATGAGCAGCGAATTGCCGAACTGCGCAGACAGGTTGCCGCCCTTCAACAGGAGGAGAGCGATCTAGAACAGCAGCTGCAGCAGCGCTCCGCCTCAATTGAACAGAAGAATGAGCAGATCGAAGATCTAACACAGACTCTGCAGCAGCGGCAGCAGCGTATTGCATCACTAAGTGATCAAATCGACCAGCTCGAGATCGAGCAGGAACAACTCACCCGTCAATATCAGAGTGCCCAGCGACAGGTAGCCAATCTGAACAGCGAGTTGAATGATGCAGTCGATCAAATGGCGGAACTGGTACAGCGCGGTGAAACTAATGTCCGGGTTCGAGCGGCTGTGCAGCGATATCAAGAATTGCAGGAGCGCAGCAGCTCATTGCTGACCTCTCCGGAAACCGAAGACATTGCCGCCGCGCAGGCCGAATTCGAAAATTTTCTGGGCAGTGACCAAGTCAAAGATCTGTTTCCCGAACTCGAACAGTTGTATGAGCAGATACATCCGGGCGAGCCGTAGTACCGCCAGCAATTCAACGGAGCTTGACTGTTAAATATAATATAGCTATTATGCTTTTCCAATTTTAAGGATTTTTTGGTGTAATTATGTTTCATGCAGAGTCAGTGGACTTTTTCAGTACAATCTATATGCTTACTCCCGCCGCTATCGGCCCTTTTCTAACTCTAATCGCCGTTACGATAATGGCTACCGCAATATACAGTAAACGCACTCATACCCGTCTGGGGCGGACAATTATACTGCTCACCATTCCAATTGCAGCCACACTCTTCTTTCACACCCTGGCAACTATGACCCCGTACTACGGCAGCGGCCGATTCTGGGTGAAGGGCTGGATGCTGGCATATCTGTGCG
>CAZAMY010000433.1:0-3005 GCA_964485995.1 uncultured Sediminispirochaeta sp. | reverse complement strand
CTCCGCTATGATGGAGTCTACCTCGATGCTGTTCCGGGAACCGTGGACATTACCAGCAGCTTTTCGACGATTCTTGCCGATTCCAACAATACCCTCAACCTGTATGCCACTATTTTAGGCGCAGAAAGCGGCATTCAAAGTTATTCATGGTCGGCTGCTCCGGCAGCCGGCGGCAACGGGAATGCGCAGTTCGGCAACATTTCAGCCGAAGACACCACCGTAACCGTCACCGGTCAAAACACATCCACCTACGGAGAAACCTCTATCGACCTCACCCTGACGGCAACCGATCAGCTCGACAGAACTTTCAATGATACGATAACAGTTACTCTCGACACTTACCGGCCTAACTCCCCATCGGTTTCGGGAGTTTCGTATACGCTCGATCGGACACCATCATGGTCATGGAGCAGCAACGGCGGAGGCGGCAACGGATATCGCTACCAGTTGGACAGTACCTCCGGTACCTGGAGCTCCCCAACTTTTTCAACTTCGTATACCCCGCCATCAAATCTGTCAGACGGAACTCACCGGTTGTATGTCGGTGAGCGCGATGTATCCGGCAACTGGTCAAACAGCGGTTCGCGCTCCATCCGGGTAACCCCGATGATTCCCTATGACGGGCAGAAGAATGTACCTTATAACCAAGACATCACACTCTCATGGCGTGAAACCTATTTCCTGGATGAATATTCAGTACAGTTTCTATCAGGAAGAGATTACATCGAAGTAGCGGGAGGCCTTGTTAGTAACAGCTATACTATTCCCAAAAATTCTTTGAATGAAGGCACAGCCTACACATGGCGCGTAGTAGTAGACGATTACTTTGGAAGAGATTTTATAATCGGACCGGGCTCTTTTACGACCTCTTATTAGGGATGTCTGATTTGTGCATGGCTAACCGGCCCCCAGGCCCGAGAGCTGATAGGCCGAGTAGAGCAGCAGGAGGGAGAGCACGCCGTTCAGGGCCAGACGAACCGGGCGGCGGGAGGCGAAGCGGCCGATGGTGCTGCCGGCCAGGGCCCATAAGGATGTAGAGCAGAGGGCGGTGCACGCCAGCAAGATGGCCGAGAGGGGCAGCATCCAGGCGGCGTTCAGGCGGGCGGCCAGGTAGGTTGAGTAGACGGTGATGCCGAAGACCAGTACTTTGGGGTTGAGCAGCTGCAGGAGCATGCCCTTTACAAAGGGCATACGCGGTACTGCGGCGGCCGATTCATCCAGCTGGTAGCTGGTTTTCAGGGTTCCGATTGCCAGGTACACAATGTAGGCGGCCCCGATGTAGCGCAAATACACCTCGGCGGGGGGAAAGTACTGCATGATGGTGCTGGAGAGGAAGGCACACAGCAGCATCAACAGGGCAAAGCCGGCGAAGATGCCCAGGCGGTAGTGGTTGGTGCGGCGAAAGCCGTAGAGCACCGCCAAGTTGGCGGATGAAACATTGTTGGGTCCTGGTGTGAAGGTGGTGACCAGGACAAAAATGATAAAGGCTGCCTGCTGTTCCACTGTGTGCTCCTTAATGATCCTTATTTTTATTTATCGAGATCGCGGATGTCGAGGACGTCGCCGGGCTGGATGTCCGGATCGTCCAGGGTTTGGGCCAGGCGCCGGCCGGTCGCCTCGCTTGAGGCCAGGTACCCCTTTTCATGGTAACGCAGAAACTTCGGACGGTCGCGGAACTGTGCATCGTCGGCCCGGCGAATCTGTACCTGCATGTCGGTGTCGACGATGCCCGGGGCAATGGCATAGATTAATAACGGAAACTCGGCGTCCTGCTGTTCCAGGCCGGCCACTCTGGTGAACATCTCAACCCCAGCCTTGCCGCTGCAGTAGCTGCTCCAGCCGAAGTAGGCCCGCTGAGCAGCCCCGGAGGAGATGTTGGCCACCACCTTGCGGGCGGCGACGCCGTTGGTGCGGCGGATGAATCCGGCAGTCAGGCGCATTGGCGCCAGCAGGTTGACCCGCAGGTGAAACTCGTCCTCTTCCAGGGAGTGGGTTTCCAGCGGACCGATGGGTTTCAGGACCCCGGCGTTGTTCACCAGGTAAATGCCTTCGGCCTGCTGCAGATCGATCTGCTGAAAAATCCGGTCGAGGACCGGCTCGATTGAGGGTGTGTCGGCTAAATCGACTGAGAGAAAATGCAGCTCTGATCCAGCCTCTGCGGCAGATAGCTTCAACTCGGAGTTTTCATGGCGGGCCAGGGCGAAAATCACACTGTTCGGCTGCATCACCGCCCGGGCGATTCCGGCTCCGATTCCGCGGCTTGCTCCGGTTATGATATAGTAGCGCATTACATCCTCCTGCAATCTATGGTATTCTTTTTTACAGGTATGGAAAAGAGGCCCTCCCCCGCCGAGCTGCTCAGATCTCTGATTTCACACAACAACTACAGCCTGCGCGAGCTGGACCGTTTCTACCGGATGCTGAGCAAGCGCTGCCACCCCGATGCCACCGGCAGCGGTACAGGCGACGACTTCATCGAACTGCGCAAGGTCTATGAAGAGGCGGCCGCCCGAATTTTGGTTGCCGCCCAGGATATGCAGGGCCCGCCGGCAGCGGCTCAGCAGAGAGCGGGCTCACCGGCCCGTCCGCCCCAGTTCGATCCCCTGCAGCTGGTGCGGGAGGCCGGATACGACCACCGCATGCCCCCGCGGGGCTGTCTGTATATCAGTCTGCAGGCCTTTTTCAGCAGCGGTATGCACAACTACCGCATCCGGGCGATGCAGGGGCTGAAACGGCGCAATACCAGTATTCTGCGCAGCATTTTTCATTGGAGCCGCCAGTACGATACCGATTTTACCCACCTGTTTTCCGCCTACAGCCGCCATACCCTGCAGTTCCTGTCCACTACCTGGGAGATCAAGAACTACAACTACGCAAAGCAGCTGTTTCTGGACGGGGTACGGGGCTTTTTCAACTATCAGCACTCCGGCCGCACGGGCACTGCCGCAGTGGCCCGGGACAAGTTTTCCTGGTGCGCGTATACGCTGCAGCGTGTAATCAAGATC
>CAZAMY010000432.1:0-3006 GCA_964485995.1 uncultured Sediminispirochaeta sp. | reverse complement strand
TATTATTAGCAGGGGATTTTAAGTCCCCTGTGTCTACCAATTCCACCACCCCGGCCGACGAATAGTATAGTACCTGTGTGCCGTGGCCGCGTCAACTAGTTGAAGGGAATGGTTTTAAAATTGTGGTGGCTCCACTGGGCTGCGTTCGCCGCAGAGTTATGGAGGCGGCATTGATGAAAACTCGAAATAATGCTATCAAACCTCAGATTACCTTGAACGGCCTGGAGAGAAGATGAGCGAGAAACATAAAAGCGGAGAGCTGCATTTTGAACTGCTGCCCGGGATGATAGATTCCCATTTCCATACCGCGATGATGGAGAAAAAGGGTGTAGATACCGAAGCGGCCATATTTCGCGCGATTGAGGCGGGAATGCGCGGCGGCCTCGATATCGGGATTGCAGCCGGTGATACAGCGGCACGCAGCTGGGTGCATGCAAATTTTCCTCAAATCAGGCTGGCCGCCGGGCTCTACCCCTCCGAAGCGGAGCATGAAAACCTCGCAGATAGGCTGTCGATACTGCGGTATGACTTGGAGACTTTCCCTATATCCGCAATAGGCGAAATCGGGATCGATCTACACTGGAACTACGGAACGGTTGAACGCCAGCAGGAGCTGATGCAGCGGCAGATCGAACTGGCCAACCTGCATCGGCTGCCTGTTATTATTCATAACCGCGAAGCCGACGACGCGGTGCTGGAGGTTCTGCGCAGCACCCCTCCGGCGGACGGCGGAATAATGCACTGCTTTTCTTCAGATGCAGCGGCGGCGCGGGCGTTTTTAGATGCCGGACTCTATATCTCTTTCGCCGGTAATCTTACGTATAAAAAAAGTGAAAAACTACGTAATGCGGCCAGGGAGGTACCTCCCGATCGACTTTTAGCAGAGACAGACAGCCCCTTCCTCAGCCCGCAGAAGGTGCGGGGCAAAACAAATCATCCGGGGCATGTCGGGTTTGTGTATTATCAACTGGCCGAACTCCACAATATCGAGGTTGAAGAGTTGATTCGGATAGTCGCTGAGAACTTCGCCCGGCTCTTTCCGTGAGCAGGCCCCGCGTACGCGCAGCGATACCTTACTGATTAAGGATTATTACTTCCACCCGCCGGTTGCGGGCGCGTCCCTCTTCAGTGTCATTGGGAGCTACCGGCTGGTCGCCGCCCAGACCCTGATATACGAAGCGCGATGGTTCCAGGCCGCGGGCGACCATCTCCTCTATGATGGTGCGAGCTCTTTCTATCGATAGATCGTACTGACTCTGCTTTGTACCGACATCGGCGGTGTGCCCTTTGACCATAAAGGAGGCATCAGGAACTTTTTTCAGCATATCAGCCAGTTTATCGAGCCGGTTTTTCTCCCGCGGAAGAATTGTGGCTTGATCGGGAACAAAATGTATTCGCGGAAGGTTGAGTTTGATTCCCTCGGTGGTCCGTTCAACCTCGATCGGTTCATCTTCAGGAGTTTCAGTTTCTGCCGTGCCGGTAGAGCTGCCGCTTCCGGGTTCTCCGGCCGCTCCCGGTGCATCTTCAGGCCGCCCCGGCTGGCCGCCCGGCGGCTGTCCGTTCTCCTCACCCTGCAGGGAGGCGATCATAGTGCGCTGGAGTGACTCGATTTCGCCGATGGTGATGCCGCGCCCCCAGGTCAACCTAAAACCCTCCTCCCGGCTGGCCGGAGTGCCATTGTCTAGATAGTGCCGGGTGAGCCGCTCCTTAATAAAATATCCGCCCCTCTCATCGGTAAACAGGGCAATTTCTCCTGAGCTCGTCCCGCGCAGAGCCCGCGGGCGCACCCCGTACGGGTCGGCTTTGGCAAAGGTGTAGGAAAAATCGATTATCTGGGCTGGACGCTCCATATATATGCCGGCCTCCCGGTAGGTATATGTGCACTGAAACGGCTGTGTTACCAAAGTGCCGTCTTCTAGATATACCGCATCGCTTCCCGCTGCCTTCCAGGTAGTTCCCGCCGAGATATCCCCCTGGGCCAGCACCGGGAACCCTGTCCGGATCGGCAGATCCGTGCCCTCTACTGGAGTAAACCCCTGATGGGATACTCGACATTCTACAGAAATCTCTTTGTCGACCGGTTGCAGCATTCGCACTGCATCGCGGGTAAGGGTCTTTATCAGGTACACGCTGCCGCGGTAGAGCTCGCCGGAGGTGCCCGAGTCGCCGCCGCCTATCCGTTCATCCACCAGCGAACTGCCGGCCTGCTGCAGATACACCCGTCGGCCGCGGTATTGGAGCCCCTGATATCGCCGGCCGTGATACACCCGCACATTCTCCCGTTCAGTATGCGCGTAGTGGGCTGCCGGACTGAACACCTCCAGCTTGAGTTCTTCCGCCTCCAGTTGCGGGGCTCCTAAAAGGAGGATAAATATGAAGAGCAGGAGCGCAAGAGGGGTTTGTATGAAATAAAAAAAGGGCCTCCAAAAGAGGCCCCCGTAGTTATCTTTGGTCATTCGGTCTGTCCCGAAAGAAATTTTGTTCACCAGTTGTCATTCATATCGTCGACGTCGCGGCTCTCTTCAGCAAACAGGTCGGTAGTTGCCCGCAAACCGTCAAAATAGATGTAGTAGGTTCCAAAGGTTTCTTCTGGATCCATATCGATTCGAAAGCCTTCTATCTGGATTCCCATCTTATTGGCGTAATGGTAATCCCTCTGCTTGATGTGAGTAGGAACTGTAGCCACCATCTTCTTCCAACCAGTGAAATTGAGTTCGCCCATAGTAACTTCGCCGGTATTGCCGAACTGATCGCGGATAAGGACTTTCAGCAGGTGAGGAGAGTTACGTCCGACTACCCACATAGAAAGGGTTTTCGTGATCCCCTCTATCGGCAGCGGGCGGGAAGGATGAACCGATACCTGATGCATGCCTCGCTTGAAGAACTCGACTTTTACACCGAGCACATTCTCGTCATCAAGCTGTATTCCGGCTTCCTCTTCTCCTTCTAATACCTCTTTGTCTATCGGTGCGCCCTGCAGCGTCCGAATGGTGACAATGCCCTGCT
>CAZAMY010000431.1:0-3020 GCA_964485995.1 uncultured Sediminispirochaeta sp. | reverse complement strand
TTCTCTACCCCAACTGCCCGGTCGATCGCATCGATAGCCCGAATCAGTCCGGTGGTATTACAGCTGGTCAGTTTCAAATAATCGGCCCCAACGCCTTTTTCATAGTTGGCATAACCGTGGAAAAAGACATCGGCCACTTCGTTCTTCTCACCACCCTGGAAGATCCCCTTTGTGTTGTGTTTCTGATAGATCTCTTTGTTCTTAGCTCCGATACCGGCACTGGTGGCATCAAGCATCACATCACATTCCTGGACCAATTCCTCAAGTGTACCACTGACCGGTATTCCCAGCTCATCGAGGGATCCGCGCTTCTCGGGCATGGCAGTAAAAAGTTTGTACGGCATTCCCCGTTCTGCCAATGCACGCACCGGCAGAGTCGGTGCCACATCCGCCACACCAACCAGTTCCATATCGCCCTGCTTTGCAACTCCGTCAGCCAAACGCTGACCGATAACTCCGTATCCGGCTACTCCGACCTTAATCATAAAATCCTCCTGATTATATTCTATTTTTATTGTAATCGTTTACAATTTCATTCTAACACAATTATCTCGACTGTCAATACATTGCTTTCATAATTTTATCAGGTAAAAGTTTCAATTATTTATATATTTTACAATATATTAAGCGCAACATACCTTCGAATAGAGCTTGTGCTTAGCATAATTCTGTAATACTATGTAAATGTATTCGTTTACCTACATTATTCTATTACACTACTGTAGGCGAAAAGGTAAAACACATGGCATTTACACTGAAAGACATTGCTTCACTGACAGGAGTTTCTACCGCAACGGTTTCAAGAGTATTAAACGGGAAAAGCGGTGTAAAAACGGATACTCGCGACAAAATCATGCAGTTGATCAAAGAAGTCGACTACATGCCCGATGCAACCGCCCGCAGCATGAAAACCGGCAAAACCTACACCATTGGCATGGTAGTTGCCGACATCACCAATCCATTTTATTCCGAGGCGGCCAAAACCATCGAATTCCAGGCTCGCAAGCAGAACTACACCCTGATAGTCGGAAATACCGGCAACAGCACCCAGGAAGAGGAAACCATCCTCAGTGCATTTCAGGAGCGGAATGTCGACGGTTTCATTATCGCCTCCACCCATCTGCGCGACAAAAAGGTACAGAATATTATCCGCTCGGGATATCCCACTATTCTCTACCACCGCCGTCTGGAGAAGAATGAAAACGTACACTACATCTGCTGCAATGAAGAGCACGGCGTCACCCTGGCACTCGAACATCTGACCAGCCTCGGCCATCGCCGAATCGGCTTCGTCTCCGGCCCCCGCCGCTTTTCTACCGGAGTAGAACGGCTGAAAGCATTTATCGAACAGGGAGAAAGGTTCCATATCGAGAGAGGCTCCTATCTGATTAAAGAGGGCGGCTATGAAAAAAAGAAGACCCTCGAAGCGGTCGAAGAGCTCCTACGGCTTCCCGAGCGCCCCACCGCCATCTTTGCCGCCAACGACTTCATGGCCCTGCAGGTCCTCGATCTGGTGCTGGAAAAGGGCCTGCGGGTTCCCGAAGATATCTCTATTATGGGATTCGACGATATCCCGCTGGCAGCCCACCACTCGATCAACCTCAGCACCATCGACGTCCAGCTGCACAGGGGCGCAATTGTGGCTATTGAAAAGCTGATCAACCTCATCGACAATACGCACCCCAACAACAATCCCATTCAGATTCTGCTCGAGCCGCAGCTCAAGGCCCGCGGTTCGACCGGCCCGCCATCGGCATAAGATGCAATAAATAATTACTAAAATTGTCTAGAATGTAATAGAGATGCAGCCCATGGGCGTGTAGGCTTACTATGAGTTCCACCATCATTCAAGGAGGCGAATGTGAGCGAACACACAATCGACCTATGGATACTTGGAGGTTTTCTGGGTTCCGGAAAAACAACCCTTCTCAATAACCTCTTAGCCGATATGCAATCCAAACGGGCAGGTGTCGTCGTAAACGACTTCGGTACACTCGGCGTCGATCTGCATCTCATAGAACAGCACGGCGAGGAGGATATTATCGAATTAAACGGGGGCCAGATTTTCTGCGCTTGCATTTCCGGCAACTTCGTAAAGTCGGTCACCTCACTGGTAGAGAAAGGGCCGGATGTAATCCTGGTCGAGGGATCCGGACTGGCCAAGCCTTCAGCTCTATCCGACATCATGGAACAGGTACTGCAGACCAGCGGCGACCGTGTACGCTACCGCGGATTAGTTGCAGTGGTTGATGCCCAGCGTACGCCACAACTGCTGCAAGTCGTAAACGCCGTAAAAGAACAAATTGATTATGCCGACCTGGTGGTGCTGAATAAGACCGACCTGGTTTCCTCTGAAGAGGTCCAGGCCCTGCGCAGCCAAATTCGGTCCATAAATCCCAACGCAGAATTACGCGAAACCTCATTCGGCGCGCTTTCGTTCAGCATGCTGCCGAATGCACCGCTCAGCCATGAATACGGCTCAAGCGAGTATAGAGGCTGGGGCGAAGCCGGACGACCGAAAGCGATAGTGTGGAAACCGGAGGTAGTGCTGGATGAAGCCCAGCTGAAACAGGCAGTGGAGTTCCTTTCTATGCAAGCCTATCGCATAAAGGGGTATGTGAACACCACGGAGGGGCTGCGATTCGTGAGCGCCTCCGGCCAGCAGGTCTCAATTACAGCAGTATCGCCCCCGTCCGGTGATTCAATTGAAGAGGGCATCACAGTGATCGTTGCACCGCGAACGGCGGCCGGGAAGCTTTTTAAACAGGCAATAGAACAAAGATGAGGAGTAAATAGCATGACTGGAAAAGAAAGAATAATGACGACCTTTCGTCACGAAAAAGCCGATCAGGTGCCCTGGGTGCCCTTCGCCGGAGTACACGCCGGCAAGCTGATCGGAGTCAACGCCAAAGAGGTGTACTCGGATGTAGAAAAACTGAAAGAGTCCCTGATCGAAGCCCACCGACTGTACCGCCCCGACGGACAACCGGTCATGTTCGACCTGCAGATCGAGGCCGAAA
>CAZAMY010000430.1:0-3021 GCA_964485995.1 uncultured Sediminispirochaeta sp. | reverse complement strand
CGGCCCACGCCATCGCCTCGGCCATCCGCGCCGCCAAGGCCTGCACCGAAACCGGCCAAGCAAAGGTCATTCTCTTCAACCTCTCCGGCCACGGCCACTTCGACATGGCCAGCTATCAGGCTTACTTGAGCGGAGAGCTCGAAGACTACGAATACCCCGCAGCGGCCGTTGAAGCCGCCGAAGCCAACCTCCCCAAAGTACATGTCGAGGCTGGCGTCTAATACCACTAAAGGAGCTTTTATTATGGAAAAAATTAGAGTACAGACACACGAACAGTCTGACGGAATTACCTCCACCGCCGGCAGCGCGGGTCAAGGCCAAGGCCGCCCACCTGCAGTTACACTTTTAAAGAGCCCGCAATTCGCCGGTACCATGGGAACCGCCCGACCGGCAGCCCCCAGTGCCAACACCACGCAGCTGCGCAGCTACTATACCGGCAGCCTCTGCTGAACAGCGCCGCGCAGCCCGGACGGCCGAGCTTCCTCCTGATTTTGCCGTCCGGCTGCGCGTTTTTATTGTTTTTTCAGATAAGCCTGCTATAGTTTAAACCGTGTGGAGGGCAGTATGAAAAAAATCATTCCCCTATTGACGGTTATTCTAATTGTCAGCGCCGCAGCCCTGCTGAGCGCCGAAGAGTTTCAGCTGGTCTACAAAGACGGCGAAGTCTCGGCGAGATCAGGCTCTGGCTGGAGCAGCCTGATGAACGGCGACAGCATCTCCGCCGACAGCCAGGTCAAACTGGCCCCGGGAGCCATCGCCGAATTCAGCGGCCCGAACTCTACCCTGCTCTTCTCCAAACCGGGCACCTACCGCCTGCAGTCCGCCGCCCGCGAAAAACCCTCCCGGGAAACCACCATGCTATCCTCCGTCTTCAGTCGTATTGCCCGCATGGGCGGCGAAGATGACCGCGACCAGAGCCAGGCTATGGGCGTGCGCGGTGACGAGGCCTCCGGCAGCGCCGGCCTCACCTGGATCGACGAGGACAGTATGAGCTTCGACGAAGCCAGATCTGCCTTCCGCGCCGGCGAGTACGAACAGGCCATAGACATCCTTGAGAACGAAGTCGATCCCATCATCCTGAGTGACGAAAGCGAATACTGGTACTACCTGGCGGCCGCCAACCTGGCCGCCGGCCGTAAAGGCCCGGCCCTGCAGATAGCCCGCCGCCACCCGGCCAACCAGTTCAGCGAAGTCTACTCCGACTTCCTGCTGCTCAAGGGCCGCCTTCTGCTAGAAAGCATGGACTATTCCGCCGCCGCCGAGCAGCTGCAGCAGTACATCTACAGCGTCTCCAGCGACGGCCGCAAGCAGATCGGCTACTACCTCTACGGCATTGCCCTGCAGCAGCAGGGCCAATCCGCCGATGCCCGCCGGGCTCTGCAGACGGCGGTAGAACTAAATGCCGACCGCGAGCTGACCAGTTTGGCAGATACTGCTCTAAGGGAGCTTTAAATCATACGATTTTGTAATTAATGTGCTATACTGGTACATAGAAACAAACCGTTCTTCATAGTAAACGTCCTTACTCAAACGTATTTTTAGCCAAGTAGCAACTCATGAACACAGGAAGGTTTATTATGAAGAAAACCGTCTGTCTGTTGTGTGCTCTGCTCGTTTCGGTTTCACTGTCTGCACAAATTACCGATGAACTCTCCTTTACAGTTTCCCCCGCTGCGAACATACCGATCGCACCGAAACTCGACGACGGCACCGAACTCTACTCAATCGGAGGAGGGGTCAATTTTCGTACCGAATATTCCCTGCCTTTCATGCCCTCGCTGTTCGCATCGGGCAACATCGACTTCGATCTCATTCCACTGAACGGATCCGACACCTCGGTCACGTTCCTTGCGGCTGGGGCCGGAGCGGGTCTGCAGTTCTCGCCGCTCTCCAGGCTCTTGTTCAAAGCCGGCGGATACGGCGGACTGTATCTCGGCATTATCGAGCAGGGCAGCGTCCGTAACCCCTTTGCCGCCGCCTTTGCCGAGGCGGCTTACCAGCTGAGTCCGGCCGCCAGCATCGGTCTGGGAGGAGTCTACAAGCACAATCTCACTCCCGACGGCCCGGTCTACCAGGGCATCGGTGTAACCCTCGGTATGCAGTACCATCTCGGCAGCCGCCGGACCCGGGCGGACCTTTTAATCGAGTCTTATGTAAATCCGATTTTCCCACTGTTCTACAGCTACTATGACAAGAATCCGGCGGGCTCTCTTTCGTTGGCGAACAACGAACGCAGTCCGCTGAACGATGTGCAGGTCAGCTTTTTTGTTAAACAGTACATGGAGCAACCGAAACTCTGCGCCGAATATCCAACTCTCAAGCCAGGACAGCGCATCGAAACGCCGGTATACGCCCTCTTCACCGACGACATCTTCCGCATCACCGAAGGCACTAAGGTGGCCGGTGAGATCAAAGTCGAATACAGCTACATCGGCAAGCCCATGACCAGCACCATTCCGGTCACCGTATCCATCAACAACCGCAACGCCATGACCTGGGATGACGACCGCAAGGCCGCCGCCTTCGTCACCTCGAAAGACCCGGCCGTGCTCAACTTTGCCAAAAACGTGGCCGCAAGCATGCGGGCAAACGACATCGAGGCGGTCAACACCAATTTTCGGACGGCCATGGCCATCTTCGAGGCGCTGCACATCTACGGCATCGGATATGTCATCGACCCGGCCTCGCCCTACTCAGTGCTCTCCGAACAGACCGATGCCCTCGACTTCATCCAGTTCCCGAACCAGACCCTGGCTTACAAAGCCGGCGATTGCGACGACATCACAATTCTTTACTCAGCCCTGCTGGAAGCGGTCGGCATCGAAACCGCCTTTATCACCGCTCCCGGTCACATCTATATGGCCTTCAACCTGGGAATGGCTCCGGCTTCGGCCAAGAGCCTGTTTACCAGCACCGACGACCTCATTGTAAGAGACGACCACACCTGGATCCCGGTGGAAATAACCCTCGTACAGGAGGGATTCCTGAAAGCGTGGAAGATCGGCGCCAAAGAGTGGCGTG
>CAZAMY010000429.1:0-3023 GCA_964485995.1 uncultured Sediminispirochaeta sp. | reverse complement strand
AGCTTATGATACAGCATCCGAAAAGAAGCGGCTGGCAGCTCGTTCAGCCCGAACAGGCAGAAGAGCAGACCAGCGCTCACTACCGCTTCGTCCGGGATGTACCCCCAGACACTGCCAGCCAGCAGCTCGAAGTGGTGGAAGAGCTGCCGCAACAGCGTACTACCCGTCTCAGTAATTTAGACAGCGGGCAGATCAGCTTTTATCTGGAAAATGTTGATATGTCCGGAGAATTGCGCAGCGCACTTACCCGCATTCAGTCACTACAGCAGCAGATTGACCGCCTGCAGCGCAGTAAAAACGAAACTCAGTCGGAAATAGATTCCATCTACCGCAGTCAGGAGCGTATCCGGAGAAATATGGAGCAGCTCGACCGGGATTCACGTCTCTACCGTCAGTACGTTGCCGCACTTTCAGAGCAGGAGGGAGAACTGTCCGAACTACAGAGCCGAATTACAGGACTGAACAAGGAGATTAATTCGACGCACACCGAGCTGAATACATTTATGAATAACCTGGATATCGAATCATGATGAGTGATAGATGAAATGGTTTAGACGATTTCGATTCCGATCCAAACGATCATCCTTTGCCGGGAACCTAGAATATCTCGGCGAGGATTTTCTCAAACGCGTCACCCAGGCAGCCCGCAAAGAGACCTGGGGCCGGACAGTTATCCAGCTGGCCTGGACTGCCGGCCCCGTCACCTATCTAGCCCTGCAGGGGGGATATCTGCTGGGCTATGGAAAAAGCGCCCCTTCCAATCTGTTCATCTATTTTGCCATTTATACCATCATTGCCGGTGTGTTTGCGATTCTGATGAGATTTCTGTATCAAATCACCCGCGGACAGGAATTGGAAAAGGCTGAAGCCGCCCTCAAGTATGCGCTGGTTCGTCTGCCCGACCTAATTCTGCATACCAGGAATCAGGTCCTGCTGTTCTACGATGCGGAGAATCGCCGCCTTTTGGCCGCCAAGTATTTGCTGGAGAATCCTGATGCAATACCCGAGACAGTAAAAACCGCAGTCATGGATGTATCCAGCGACGAGGTCCTGGCCCAGACTGCCCAGCGCATTGAGATATTCCGTAAGAATGGGCTGTTCGTGCGGATTGAAGATGAGCGCAGTGGCGTTGAAGCCCGGCTCGAGCGGGCGATAGAACAAATGGCGCTCTCTTCCTACACAGTTGCAGAGCTGCTGCAGCGCCGTTTTGAGGGGCAGCCTCCCAGCCGCTCCGGCGGCAGAGTACGGACAGAAGGCTTTATCGGCAGAACCCTATCGGCCGGAGAAGAGCATGAGTTCAACACTATGACTTTGAATGATGCTGAAGAGGTCTTTACTCTGGCCTATGAACTGCTCGCCGGCCGGGTAATCCCTGTATTTTCACTGCGGTATATCGGATCGAAGGAGTTTACCGATGTTTCGGAGAACTTTGACCGGGCCAGACTCGCTTTTCGCAAGGCTGCGTACGTACGCAACAGCAAACTGCGTACGCTGGCAGAACTATTCGCCGAGTCTGAACCGGTAGATATCGTGCCGGCGGCCGCCCCTGTTTTTACCACGGTGGACCGCATGTACGCAAATATTTTGAAGGCATTAGACCAGCTGTATAAAGAGCTCAAGCGCAAGATCAGCAGCATTCCATTTCAGCGTCGCAGACGCAACAACGATACGGAGCTGCAGGAGAAGTTTGAACAACTGAATACGGCAATCGACCTGCATCGATCACTGCGTGCAGCCAATAACCATTTGAACAAACGCTATGCGGCTCTGCGCCGGGCAGAACGGCGTTACAATGAGGTAAAATCGAAGACAGCCAAACAGTTTCCGCTGCATCTGCTCAAGCCGAAAGAGCACAAGCGCGGTATAAAAATCGTCGAGAAACAAATTGAGTTATCGAAAAGCAGTAAAATGCGCTGTGCCCGGGAAGCCCAGAAACTGATCGATTATTTCTTTAAGACAAGCTCTCAGAGTGCAGACGAATACAAAAAGCTGGCAATCGATATCGCAATCAAACTCGAGCATGAGCTGAAGATCAGCCGCTTTGAGCTCCAATATGCAATCGAGAGCTCGAATGCCCCTTACATGTCGACACTCGAACTAGATATGAACGCGGCTACAAAGGCCGGATTAGCGGTTTCATTGGTGCGTGAGTTGCAAAAAAACATGCGCACCCCGATCCACCGCCTGGCGCATGTACTGGTCAATTATCACGGAATGCCCTTAAGCCAGGAATCCATAGATTTCTTGGTACAGCGCTACGGTGCGGACCCCGACCGGTTGTCACAGCTCCTGCCGGAACATGAGGAGTCCGTTGAGGCCGGAACAGCCCAAAAACCATCCCATATTCTAGAAATCAGCAGAATAGACAAGAAGTATCAGGACTTACTCGATTCAGCGGTGAGACGAAATATTATTTAATCTATGGAAACCTCACTCTCATCGCTGACTCTCATTACTCCGGTCATCTTATGTGGGTATTCATCATCGCGGTAGTAATAAGCACCGGTCTGCTCGGGCGTGGTAAAAGAGAACTCTTTAATTGTATGCGCCGGCACTTCTACTGGGCCGGCTATAGCTTCTTGGTCCCCTTCCTGACGGTACACAGCAAAGTGATGGGTGTAGGTATCGCTATTCTTCAGGTGGATCACTACCGCCTGTCCGGCAGGCACGGCAACTGTACCACGATTGAAGGCAAGCCCCTCCATCACTATTTCCCATTCCGATTTGACTTCGATTGTCTCTCCACCGGTGCAGCCCACAGTAAATACAAGCAGCAGCGCGGCTGTAAGCACAATTAGTAAAGATCGACTTTTCACTGACCAACGCATATCTTACTTCTCCGCTTTTCCCTGGTTTTTCACTGCATCCATTGCCTTGCGCACACGCTCCTCATCTCCCAGATAGTACGATTTGACCGGTGTGAGCTCCTCATCGTCCAGTTCATACACAAGTGGCAAGCCGGTCGGTATGTTGAGCCCGGTAATATCCTCATCGCTGATTTCATCCAAGTATTTGACCAGGGC
>CAZAMY010000428.1:0-3028 GCA_964485995.1 uncultured Sediminispirochaeta sp. | reverse complement strand
GTGGATGTGACTCGTATAGCGACCGGTGTTTACGCCGCGCACCTTGCCGCGTGCCGAACAGTCGGCGCAGAACACTCAGCCCCGCCCCGGTTCGCCCGCCAGCACCCCGCTTACCGCCCTGCTTGTTTCCCCGGGCGGTAATGTGGGGACGCAGTCCGATAAAGCCGTATAGTTTTTCAACCAACTGTTTGTACACGCGAGCTTCGTGGATTTCGGGATCGCCCCGCGAGCCGCCCAGGGTAAAGTTGCAGGCATCCACATAATCATTGGAATCCTTGAACAGTTGCTCGTACTGCTGTTGGTTGTATTCGACGAACCATTTCGGCAGCTTTAGATGTTCCCGCCTGAACTGGCGGAAGTGCGGCAGGCAGAGGCCCCCGGTCTGCTGGAATGCATCAACAAACTCAGGGTCATCGATGTACTGCCAGAGCACAGATTTTACCTGGTGCTCTTTTTCCAGCAGGTAGTCGCAGGCCGGGCAGCTCTTGCCGGACTGCACCGGCTCGGCGTCCAGCTCGTAGCGCAGAATCTGGCGGTACAGCAGAACCACGGCCAAGGCGTCGTGCAGCTCTTCCAGGTACTTGGCATGGTAGCCGCAGAAGCCGCCCCCCAGGTTGAACTTGGCCCGGAAGTGGCGGTTGTTCACCTTTTCGTAGAGCAGCGAGTCAAAGTACCCCGCCTGGTCGTTTCGCAGCGTAGTACAGACTGGGCAGCCGCCTTCCCGGCAGGCGTCGATGAGCTTGAAAAAGGGCAGGTGCTTGTCGGTTGCGGGCGGGTGCGAACCAGGCTGCCCATCCGTACCGGCTAACTTGCCTGCCGCAGGATTGCTGCCCGCCAGCCGCGCGCCGTCCGAATCGTCGCTTTTATCAGTCATAGTATATCGAGGGTAGCTTACTTGCCCGGGCTTGGCAAGACTGTGGCCGCGCCCGCTTGACCTGCAGAGGCGGCTTGACCTGCAGAGGCGGCTTGACCTGCAGAGGCAGTTTGATCTGCAGCGCCCGCTTGACCATCAGCCGGGCATCCTGTACAAATAAAGCCACTAATCGTACCGCAAAAATCCGGGTAATGCTCAGGCTCCGGTCCCCGGAGGCATCCCTGCCCCTCAGGGGGAAGTGTGTGCCGAAATTAATACCATCACTCATTCTACTCGCGTATCTGCTGCTCACGCTGCTGATCGGATTCCGCTTCAGGCGGCAGGCTTCCACCGGCATAGACGAGTTCTACCTGGCCGGCAGGAACCTGAGCCCGCCCCTTCTGTTCTTCACCATGATGGCCACCAACTTTTCGGCCTTTACAATCTTCGGCTTGTCGGGAGCCGGATACCGCATCGGCTACGCCTTTTATCCGGTGATGGGATTCGGCACGGGCTTTATGGCCCTGTCCTTCCTCATTCTCGGAATCAAGATTCTGCGCCTTTCCAAAGCGCGCGGCTACATCACGCCCTCCGATTTCATATCGGACCGCTACGGCTCGCCCCTGCTGCGGCTGGTCTTCTCGGGCGTGCTGGTTCTGTTTACCCTGCCCTACATCGCCATTCAGACCATCGCCAGCGGCAAAACCCTCCACAGCCTAATCGGCCTGCCCTACATAGCCGGGGCGGTGCTCATCACCGTCTTTATTACCCTGTATGTAGGCCTGGGCGGGCTGCGTTCCATCGCCTGGACCGATGTAATCCAGGGGGCGATGATCCTCGTGTTCACCGTGACCGCGTTCGTGATCATTGTCCGCGGCGCCGGCGGCCTCACTGCCGTCAACCGGGCAATGCAGCAGAGCAACCCCGGGCATCTTTCCCGGCCGGGCGCCGGGGGCGCATTTCCGCCGGGCATATGGTTCGGCTATTTCGTGTTGTGGTTTTTTGCAGACCCGATGTTTCCGCAGCTCTTCCAGCGCTTCATGGCCGCCCGGAACGAGAGGTCGCTAAAGTGGACGGTCATCCTGTATCCGCTGGTCTGTACCTTTCTGTTCTTCTTTACTGTTACAATCGGAGTAGTCGGAAAATACGTCTTTCCCGATCTGCCGCTCGATCAGACGGACACCGTCTTTCCTCTGCTGCTGAACCGCTACGCCGGCCAGCTGCTCAGCGCCCTGCTGCTGACCGGCAGCATCGCTGCCCTGATGTCCACCCTCGACTCGCAGCTGCTGACGGTCAGCTCAATTATCATCCGGGACATCCCCGCGCAGCGGTTCAAAAGCAATGCCTTCAAGCGCCTCTTGATCGTACTAATTGCCCTGTCCGGCCTGTTGATTGCCATCAATCCGCCGGATACTATACTGGAGTTCATCAACAAGACCAGTTTCAACGGGCTGGCGGTGCTGGCTCCGACGGTCATCGGCGGGCTGTACTGGCGCGGCGGCAACCGCTACGGTGCCCTGGCCAGCATTGCCGCTGGCGAGCTGCTGGTGGTGCTGTTTTACTTCGATGTGCTGTCTACCCCGCAGCTCCTGCCGATCATTCCGATTATGCTGACGAGCTTTGGGGTATATGGGGCGGTCAGCCGGCTCACCGGCGGCGTCGGCGCCAGCCTAAGCCTCACCCGGCTCAGCCGCGTCGCCCGTGTCTCCCGTGTCTCCCGTGTCGTCGGCCTCGGCCCCGCCGCAGCTAACGCAACCCGCCCCGTCGGAAAACCCACCACGCAGTACACCGGCGAAAACCCCGGTATCGTCTTTCCCCTGCACCGGCGCAACTGGGTCTGGGCGGGAGTATTCGCGCTCTTTCTCATCTTGGGCAACGATTTCTGGAACTGGGAGCGTGCGCCGACCCTGCTGTTCGGCCTGCCGGGCTGGATGTGGTACTTCATCCTGCTCGGGGTGCTGCTCTCCGGGGCTTTTGCTCTCTATTCGAAGCGCGGCACTGCCGACTAAGCATTAGAAAGCACAGCCTGTGCCGCTCAGCCCGGCAGCCCCCGCCGCGGGCGGCCGGGCAGCGACCCGGCCGCGACTCGGCCAGCGCCTTGCTGCTGACCCGCTGCCCCCACCGCGGGCGGCCTTACTCCGCCTCCACCCAGTACTCCTGGGGCACCGGCTTGCT
>CAZAMY010000427.1:1473-3042 GCA_964485995.1 uncultured Sediminispirochaeta sp. | reverse complement strand
ATCTTACGATTTCATCGGTTCCACTGAGCGGAGGAATTCGCAGCAGCATCATCTCATCCACGATACCGTTGGCCCGCAGGCGATGCACATTCTCCAGCCGGGATTCTCCAATCCCCTTCACACCGCCGCGCAGTAGCGCACGGGCAACCGACGGCATCCCGCAGGTAACCTTAGTTACGCCGGTTACCAATATTCCGTTTTCAGCACACAAGGAGGTAATCGCCCGCGCATTGGCCTCAATTTTATCAAGATCGACGATTACCGTTGGTCCGGCCATATACTCTCCTTCATCAGCTGCACCGCCGCCTGCGGGTGCTCCTTGGCCAGCACGCCCAGGGAGGCCATAATGTAGTGACTGTCGAAACCAAACCCCACGCTCTGCGGCGGGGCCAGGCTGTTGCCGGGCATCTCGCGCACCCCGCGTTCCAGAATCTTCCGTCGTTCCGGTAGGCGGGTTAGGGCTCCGCCGGTGCCGATAATATGCTTCACTGCCGACAGGTCTTTCCCCTCGGCAACCTGCTTCTTGCCTTCCGGACCGTAGAGATTACGGTAACTACCGGCGTGCCGCTGTAGTGCCTGTGCCGTCGCCGAGCGGGCCAGCTCCTCGGCCAGACGGAACTCCTGCTCGGTAGCAGGAATGGGCGGCAGGTTCTCCAGCAGCTGCTCATACTCCTCCTGACTGAGACCAAGCCGCGTCAGGGTCTGCTCCAGATCGCGCCCCTTGAGCACATTCCGGCGGCTCACATAGGTACCCAGATCGCCTTCCACCGTGCGCTTGGCCTCCGGCTCCGGTGCTATCAGAATTCTGGAAATCTCCTCACTGCCCCCGGTTACCGAGTGCACGTCGGTAGTCGCGCCTCCGACATCCAGCACCACTAGATCGCCTATGGCAGCTTTAAGTACCCGGGCCGCCTCCATTACCGCCCCCGGAGTCGGCACCACCGGCCCGTCTATCCGGTCGCGGATATGCTCCATTCCCGGCCCGCCGGTGATGTGCTCCTCAAAAACCTGCTGGATAATGGCCCGGGTCGGTTCAATATTGAGTTGGTCGATCCGGGGATATACGTTTTCCGTGTTGTACAGGCGGCCGCCGCTGTGGTCAAAAATCCGGGCGACCTCATCCCGGTTTTCGATGTTGCCGGCATAAATTACCGGGATGTGCAGCTGCTCTGCCTTCAACAGTTCGGCGATCCGCTCGGAGTTGTACAGGGCGGTATCCCGCTCGCCGTAATCCACTCCGCCGGCAATTAAGATGATATTGGGATGTATCTGGGTCAGCTTTTCCAGATCGCTGTCTCGCAGCCGGCCGGCCGTAACCATATGCAGGTTGGCCCCGGCCCCGAGGGCGGCCTCCTTGCCCGCCCTCACCGTCATGTCGTACACCAAGCCATGGACAGTCATTCGCAATCCGCCAGCGGCACTGCTGGTGGCGTAGAAACGGTTCCAGGTAAGCTCGGACTCACCGGCCTCGCCGGCCCTTCCGGAATCCCCAGCCTCGCTGCCTCCCAGCCTGCGGCTCAGGTCTGCCACCGCCGCATCCAGACCGATACGGACGTCTCCCTGCTCCAC
>CAZAMY010000427.1:0-1373 GCA_964485995.1 uncultured Sediminispirochaeta sp. | reverse complement strand
CGCCCGAAACCCCCTCAAAGGCGTTTACCATGGTGGTGGTGCTGCCGATTTCCGCTACTAATATGTCAACGTGCATGTGGCTTTTTACTCACCGCGGATCTCACGTCGCTTCTTCACCAGGAAGGTGGCTACATGGATGCCCTTGGTGCCACGACCGAAACCGGCATCTACGCCCTGCTCCACCGCCAGTTCGGGGCTGACCTGGGTACCGCCGGATACCAGAATGATCCGGTCGCGAATACCCTTCTCGACACAGAGTTCGTGCAGACGCTTCATGTGTTGATAGTGAATATCGTAGTGGCTGATAATGGTGCTGGCCAGAATTGCATCGGCCTCGATTTCGATAGCCGCATCAACCAGCTTCTCCAACGGAATCGATGTGCCGAGATAGTGACACTGGATGCCGAACCCCTCCAGACCGCCGTGTTTGATGTCGAGAATCTCCCGCAGCCCTACCGAATGCTCGTCGTTGCCGACCGTTCCGGCTACCACTTTGAGAGGCTTTTCCTTGACTTCCGCCCGGATCTCATCCTCACTAAGTACCTCAGGGGCGGGCGGGATTTCCAGCTGGGCAGTATCAATTATCTGGTTGAAACGGCCCTTCAGCTCGATGCGGGTGCCTTCGGCCGGCTGCATGATCTCGGAGTGGATCACCTCCACATCCTCCAGGCCCATTCTGCGGCCGATTTCAATGGCGGTAAACTCGGCCGTTCGCTTTTCCGTGGGCAGAAACAGGGTCAGCAGTACAATGCCGTCACCCTGCCACTCCATCTCGGGCTTGATCTGGCTGCTGTGTCGAAGATTGGTGGTCTCCTCCAGCCGTTTGTGCACATTGTCCTCTTCATCGAGCTCGTCAATAAAGATGATCTTGTCGGGCTTCTCAAAAGTCGTACCGCCGATCAGCGATGCGGGATCCTTCTCTGCTTCCGGTCCGTACTGTGCCAGGTTGTTGTACCCGAAGTGCGCGGTCACCGGAGCCATGTAATCATCATCCCGTTCGTAAATTTCGCCGGGGCCTACGCCGCCGTCGATTTTGCGGGCTATCCCATCGCCGTTGCGTTCGGGATACAATCCCGAGTCGACGAAGAAACCCTGTTCAACTGCCTGGAAGTAACCACCGCTCTCCAGCATTTCCTCGAGGAAGAGAACCGCCCGCTCCTTCAGCTCGCGGACCTTGTCCGCCAGCGGTCCCTCCGAACGCCGTACGGTGACCATCTCTTTCAGCCCGTCCATACCGGCGAAGGCCTGTTTGGCGGTGTCCGAGCCCTCTACGTTGTAGATGTGCCAGGGAACGTTCCGTCCTTCGTCGGGAGTAATGGTCGACTGTATATCGGCGCTGGTCAGCTCGCTGATCAGCAAGTTGAGAGTGTGAG
>CAZAMY010000426.1:0-3057 GCA_964485995.1 uncultured Sediminispirochaeta sp. | reverse complement strand
CTGAGCTCTGAATTTATCCCTGCGGTGGACCATTACAACTTTATCGGTCAGGTTTGCCAAGAAGCTGGCTTCATCACAGGCGGCATCTCCACCGCCTACAACCAGCATCTTCTTGTTTTTGAAGAAGGGCCCGTCGCAGGTTGCACAGTAAGACACACCCCGTCCGGCGAACTCTTTTTCTCCGGGAACGCTGAGCTTGCGGTGCTGAGCACCGGTGGTGAGGATTACAGCATAGGTTGTATAGGTGCCTTTGCTGGTTTCAATCGTGTAGACCTCACCATCTTTATTGATAGATTTTGCAGTTCCGATCAGGAAATTTGCACCGAAGTTGCGAGCCTGCGCTTCCAGCAGTTGGGCAAACTCCGCGCCGTTAATTGGTTCCGGAAAACCCGGGTAATTTTCTAAATCACCTATAACAAGGCACTGCCCCCCGGCGGCCATCTCTTCAATTACCAGTACATCTAAATTGGCCCTGGCTGCATACTGGGCAGCACTGAGACCGGCAGCTCCTCCGCCGATTATGATCAGGTCCTTATCAACTTGCATTTATATCCTCCTGCATATGTTTCGTGTTGCTCTAATATAAGAAAAATAATATTTAGAATCAAGCCGAAAAGTGTTACAAAGTATGACCTTTCGTGTGTACCTCAATAATACTCGTATTATGAGGCCTTGGGCTACGGTTTTCCTAAACTCTCAAAATACCAGGTCGAAAATAGTAACAGGAGTATAAAAGAATGAAGACGGCGGAACACCTATCAAACCTTTTACAGCAGGAAGTCGATGGCTTCAGCTCGGCAATCGAACGTGCCGAGACCATTCGCTCCAGCATATTCAAACACGACTGGAAGCAACTCAGCGAATCTATGGAAAAGATGGAGCGGCTGGCAGGTTATTTGTCAGCTCTGGAGAAGGAGCGGGTGCATGTGTTTGAAAAACTGCGCAGCGAGGTCAAAGCCTCCCCGTCGGACGGCTTTTACACTGTAGTGGTGCAGCTCGAGAGAGAGGAGCAGGAAACCTTATCCGACCTCTTCCGGAAGCTAAAAACACAGGTCATTCAACTGCAGGGAGTAATATGGTCGATAGATGCCTATACCCGCAGTATCTCCACTACCATTTACGATATATTGCAGGAAATCTTTCCGCATAAACGGGGAACGATGTACTCAAAAACCGGGAAGAAGCGAAAAACCGGTAATGACCCGTTGGTGGTAAACCACCAGCTTTAATCGTTAAGGAGGACCCGGATGCATTCGACTTTTACGGGGATCGAAATAGGAAAAAGAAGTCTCATTACACACAACACGGCCATGTCTACAGTAGGACATAACCTAGGTAATGCAGCCGTTGACGGATACAACCGTCAAAGAGTGGAAATGAAGGCCTTCGATCCTATTTACATGCCTGGATTGAACCGAGCAGAAACCGCCGGGCAGCTGGGACAGGGGGTAAATGCCTCTAGTATAGAAAGAATCCATGATGAAATTCTCGAAGGACGGATAGTCAAACAGGCCAACGGTCAGGGGTATTGGAAAACACGAGATAAATACATTTTGATGATGGAGCAGGTGTACAACGAGCCCGATGACATTTCAGTGCGGGCGCAGATGGACCAATTCTGGGATGCGTGGCAGGAACTGTCGATGTACCCGGAACAGACCTCAGCCAGGCATGCTGTAATAGAGCGTGGAAAGAGCCTGATTGAGGGAATTCATCGCAGATACGAAGGGCTTACCGAGATACGTGACATGCTCGAACAGGATGTGCAGGGAACAGTGCAGCGGATCAATTCGATCCTCGGTGAGGTTGCCGGCATCAATGAGCAGATAGTAAAAATAGAGGCAATGGGAGATAATCCGAACGATCTGCTCGATCAGCGTGACCGTCTGGTCAAAGAACTATCTACGCTGGTCGATATCAACGTGAGCGGGCGTGACCCGGATGAGTTTACTATTCATACCGGCGGAATGCATCTTCTGCAGGGCCGCGTGGCCAACTACCTGGAAGCACAGCCCAACACGCAGAACGAAGGCTACTCCGATGTGCTGTGGAGGGACAGCGGTGAAGAGTATCTTCCGCGGGGCGGTGAGCTGGCAGGCTACCTCGAACTAAGGGACGGAGATGTCCGTGAAGAGATTCAAGGCCTGGATATGATGACTGTCAATTTTACCGATATGGTGAACAGTATACATCGTGACGCATTTGGCAAAAACGGGAGAACGGGACAGGATTTCTTTACAGAATGGCCCTTTGTCAACAATGTATCGGGTAATTACGACCGGAATGGCGACGGCGAATTCGACTCCACTTATCTTTTCAGATTAACCGGCACCAACGGACTCGACCCGCAGCAGCAGATCGGCTTGGAGGGGACCATGTCTCTTTCCGGCCCGCAGGGAAATGTACAGATCAACTACAATGCAACCGACACGGTTGAAGAGGTCGTGAACCGGATCAATACATCCGGTGCGGAGGTTGTGGCCAGGCTGGATCGCAACGGCCGCCTCAACCTGAAGGCCTCACCGGCAGCAGAAGTCGAAAATCCAGATTTTGTCATACGGCATGTGGAAGATTCTGGTCAGTTTTTAGCCGGTTACGCCGGAGTACTAGCCGGTACCGGCGCAGAAAGTGCCTATGACTGGGGACAGGCCGACGCTGTGACAGCGCTACGGGGTGATGGCGTGGATTACGCAGTGGCTCCGCTCTCGCATCCGGCCGGGTGGACTGAACTGAATCCGGCGATAGCCAACGACCCAGAGAGTATCGCCGCCGGTTTCGGTAAGAACGCGGATCCGGCTGAGCCAGGAAACGGGCAGGCTGCGCTGGCAATAGCACAGCTGCGGAACAGCGATGTAATGGTAGGCAAATACAAAGGCTTTACGGATTACTTTTCGCAGGCCGTTGCCAAGGTAGGCTTAAAAGGCGAAGCCGCCGAACGGGCGTATGAGACCGAAAAAGAGATAATGTACGAGCTGGAAACAATGAAGGATTCTATTTCTGGTGTGAACATCGATGAAGAATTGTCCCAGATGATAAAATTTCAGCACGGATATGCAG
>CAZAMY010000425.1:0-3063 GCA_964485995.1 uncultured Sediminispirochaeta sp. | reverse complement strand
CCAGCTCGTCCGCCGCTGCGGCGGTCATGTCCGCATCGGCCAGGTTGGGCAGCACCGCATCCACCATGTCCACCAAGTGGGTGTTGATATCCTTGGCCGCCAGCGCCTGGGCCAGCTCCACGCCGATCGCCCCGGCGCCAACCACCACCGCATCGCCTACGCCGCGCTCCACCATGGCGGCGATCCGTTCCATGTCCTTCTGCGATTTGAACACCGTCACGCCGTCCAGCTCGTGTCCTGGAATCGGCGGCAGAATCGGCTCGGCCCCAGTGGCAATTACCAGCCGCTGCCAGCCGAACTCCTGTCCGCCGGCACAGCTCACCCGCTTCTCTTCAAAGTTCACCCCGATCACCGTGTCGCGGATCAGCTCCGCCCCCGCGTCGGTCACAATTTTGTCGCTCTTCAGGGTCTTGTCGGTCTCCAGCAGCCCCTCGATGGCGTACGGCATCGCACAGTAAATCATCGAGTGATCCTCCGGACGGATCAGGGCCATATTCACCTCTTTTCCCAGGTTCTTCGCCAGAGTAATCGCCGCCGGTCCGCCGCCGATTACCAGTACATCAAAGCTCTTCATACTCTTCCTCCGAATTTATTCCATTACTCACAATCAGGACCTCTCCCCGCAGCAGCGCCCCCGCGATCTTAGCGCGGCCGCTCTTCAGCAGCCGCTGCACCGTACCGCGGCTCACCTCCATCTTCTCCGCCGCCTCGATCTGACTGAAATCCTCCAGATCGCACAGCCGCACCGCCTCGAACTCATCCGGCTCCACCCGCTGAACGGGCAGGTCATGGGCCGGCACTCCCGCCGGCTTGTAGCGCCGCAGCTCTCCGATATGCCGGCACCGGCGCAGCTTCTTCGGCGCCCCGGGTCGCGGTTTGTCCTGATTTTCATTTATTTGCATATGCACATAACTACACTAAAACCTTTATATTAAAATGTCAATATATAAAAAATGCAATTATTTAGGAATTCTGTGGTGGTTCAAAGCTTGTGGCTGGATTGGATTTAGACGTGTTCCGCTGGCCGGGATGCGGAATCTGCGCGCCGGCTTCGACCCTGCGGTGGGGAAATGCCTGTAGTGCTAAAAAATAAAAATTCCGATCACGCCGCCGGCGATGATGTAGTAGACCGGGTAGGCTTTGGTCTTCCAGTAGACGAGGGCCAGCGCGCCAAACAGCAGCACCGCCCGCAGTTCTACCCAGCCGGCCTGTGGAAACAGGTTCAGCTGCAGCACCGAATTGGCCAGTACGAACCAGGCGGCTGCCCCAATCAGACCGATGGCCGCCGGGCGTACCCCGGCCAGCAGGTTGCGGACCGCCGGGCGGTCGGCAAAATCGCGCATGAAGCGGGCGATAATAACAATGATGATCAGCGAAGGGGCTACCATCCCGGCGGTAGCCGCCAGCGACCCGGCTACCGAGGCGGCCTTGAAGCCGGCGTAGGTGGCCATATTGATGCCGATGGGCCCGGGGGTCGACTGACTGACCGCCAGCATGTCGATGAACTCGGCGCTGGAGACCCAGTCGCCCTTTACCAGCTCCTGGCGCAGCAGGGGAATCGCCGCCAGCCCTCCGCCGATCGTAAACAGGCCGATCTTGAAAAATGCCGTAAAAATAGTAATCAGACTCATGATGCCCCGCTTTTCTCCTTGTTCTTAGTGAGCCGGCCGGCGAGCAGGCCGATCAGTGCTGCTGAAACCAGCACCGGGATGGGGGAGAGATCGAATATAACTATCGAAATAAAAGCCGCTCCGCACAGAATTCCGCCCAGCAGGTTATGTACAGTTTTTCTGATCAGCGACCAGACGGTGAAGCTCAGCAGCACTGCCACCGCCACTCTGATGCCGCGGAAGGCCCTCTGCACCAGCGGATTCTCCTGAAACTGGGCAAAAAACAGTGCAATCAGCGTGATAATTATCAGTGAGGGGGTCACCATTCCGGCGGTGCTGGCAATTGCCCCGGGAATACCCCGCCGCTTGTAGCCGACAAAGGTGGCCGTATTGATGGCGATAATACCCGGCGTCGCCTGCGCGATGGCGTAGTAATCGATCAGCTCCTCATCGCTCAACCAGTGGCGGTCTTCCACCATTTCTCGCCGCAGCATCGGCAGCATCACATAGCCCCCGCCGATTGAAAAGAGTCCGATCTTAAAAAATATGGTAAACAGGTTTACTAGTTCGCGTATCACGCCGCGATTGTACGTGAAAAGCTCAGGCGCTGCAAGACAGACGGTGGGTGAACGCCTATAGTTCGGCAACACCCCTGATGAACTCCCGCACTACCTGCAGATACGTCTGTCGGTCGGTGTTGATCGATACGGCATGGCCAGCCCCCGGGGTCAGATGCAGGCGGGTAGGGGCTTTGGGGCTGCGCACATGGTACAGCTCCGCGCTCATGCGGGTGGGTACGTAGTTGTCTTCGGCACCGTGGGCCAGCAGCAGGGGGCAGCTGCTGGCAAGTGCGTCTGTAGCCGGCTCTACACGGTTAAAGTCGAAGCGGGCTTTCCGCTGAATATATCTGCGCACTATCGCTAAGAGCAGTCCGTGCAGCCGGGTCGGAATGCCCATATTAAACAGCTGATGCACCAGCTCCCCGCGCAGGCTGGTAAAGGGACAATCGGCGATGGCGGCGGTTACCTGCGGATCGTCGGCCAGGTACTGCAGCACGGTGGCCGCGCCCATCGACTCCCCGTAGAGCAGGGTGGCGCTGCCGGGCCAGCGGCGGCGGACCATTTGCATTACGTCTGCCAGATCGCGGCGCTCAAATACGCCGTAGGTTGCAAAGCTGCCTTCGCTTTCACCGTGGGCCCGGTGGTCGTACAGCACTACGTTCCAGCTGTCGTCGAGAAAGGGCTCGAGGTATTTGAACATCCCGTAGCGGGTCCAGGTAATGCCGTGGCAGAAAACCACCGTTCGGCCGGCCGCTGTATCCAGCATTTGCCCGCTGATAGCCAGTCCGCCGGCCGTGAGGAGCTCGAAGCCCTCCCAGGGCAGGTCCAGTTCGCGTGTACCGAACTCTTCGTTCAGCAGTCCGAATCCCAGGGTATAGGCGCTGCTGTGGCGA